>NZ_CAJE01000021.1 GCF_000308215.1 Methanomassiliicoccus luminyensis B10 | reverse complement strand
TATTACGGAAAGCCTTTTTAGGATTAGGAAGTTAGGCGAGCCGTGGATACGATGGCCTGCGCTGCGAGGGAACGGGGGTACGACATCAGGGAAGTGGCCCGAAAGGAAGGGGTCGATGAGGATATCCTGCTCCGCCGCTTGGAGGCGGGCAGGGTGGTGATACCCTTCAATCCCGTGCACTCCCCGGAGCCGAAGGCCATCGGCGAGGGGATGAGCGTCAAGGTCAATGTGAACCTCGGCACCTCCAGGGACCGCGTGGAGGTGGAGGAGGAGATGGAGAAGGTGCGCATCTCCGTTAAGTACGGAGCCGACGCCGTAATGGACCTCAGCACCGGCGGGGACATCGACGCCATCCGTCGCCAGATCATCAAGGCCTCCCCCCTCCCGGTGGGCACCGTGCCCATATACCAGACCGGCCTGCGGCTAGCCAGGAAGAGCGCGGTGGTGGACATGGACGAGGACGACATCTTCAACGGCATCGTCCAGCACGCCAAGGACGGCGTGGACTTCATGACCGTGCACTGCGGCATCACCAGGGAAGGGGTGGAGAAGCTGAAGCGGTCCCCCCGCGTCACCGACGTGGTGTCCAGGGGCGGCTCCTTCCTGGTGGCGTGGATCCTGCACAACGGCAAAGAGAACCCGCTGTACCAGAACTTCGACTACCTCCTGGAACTGGCCAAGGAGCACGAGTTCACCCTGTCCCTGGGGGACGGCATGCGGCCCGGGTGCATGCACGATGCGACGGACGTGCCGCAGATACAGGAGCTTCTTACGCTTGGGGAGCTTGTCCGCCGCTCCCGCAAGGCCGGCGTGCAGGCAATGGTGGAGGGCCCGGGGCACGTCCCCCTGGATCAGATCGAGGCCAACGTGAGGCTGCAGAAAGCGGTGTGCGACGGCGCGCCGTTCTACGTGCTGGGGCCGCTGGTCACGGACATCGCGCCTGGCTACGACCACATCACCGCCGCCATCGGGGGGACGCTGGCCGCCTACCACGGCGCGGACTTCCTGTGCTACGTGACCCCAGCGGAGCACCTGTCCCTGCCGACGCCGGAAGACGTAAAGGAAGGGCTCATCGCCAGCAAGATCGCCGCCCACGCCGCCGACGCGGCCCGGGGGCGGGGCAAGGACCGCGACCTCAGGATGTCACAAGCGCGCAAGGCCCTGGACTGGGAGGGCATGTTCGCCGAGGCCCTCGACCCGGAGAAGGCGCGGGAGTATCGCGCCCGGGGCATCACCCCCGGCAGCGAGGGCTGCTCGATGTGCGGGGACGTGTGCGCGATGAAGATCGTGAAGGAGTACCTGACCAGAGAGTAAGCTCCCGGAAGAATGAGTGGAGCCACTGGAGGGGATCGAACCCCCGGCCTACGGTTTACGAAACCGTCGCTCTTTCGCGGTCTGGCCATCAACGACCGGACTGCCGCTGAGCTACAGTGGCATAGCGGTGCTCCTTCAAGCCATCCCCTGATTTATAACTTTCTTCACCGGGGTCCGCTGGACCAGGAGGCGGTAATCGGCCCGTCGGCTACCCACACATAAATATGCGGGCTTGCAGCTGAGCTCGGCCTCATCGCTCGCTGCGTTCGGCTCGCTGACACGGAGCCTGCCGCCTTCCCGTGCCTGCATCGAGCGTGAACCCGCACCGGATGCAGCTGAACTGCCTTCCTGTTCTGTTGCTTCGAGATACGTGACCGCATTCGGAACAGGTCTGGGAGGTGTAGTGTGGATCGATAAGCGTTACTTGCTTTCCTAGCGCCTCCGCCTCATACCGGACGAACCGAGCCAGCTCGGCGAGCGATCAGCTGCCCAACTTGCTGTTGTACCTCCTGTCGTCCTATATCTTTTGACGGTGCGGAACATCTGGTCGGTGTCGCCGACTATGCAATTCGCACTCTGGCTACATGCAGTTCATATTGGAAAGCTACCGCGTTGTGCGGCCTGCTCATGGGGAACGATGCGCTTGGGGGTTTAGTACATGCCGTCATTGAAATGGCATCTTTGTGAACGATGTTATTCAGCCCATGATCGAGGTAGTGAGTTTTCTGGCTACTGGGGTATAAATGCTTTTATCTCCATGAGGCGTTCCCTCGCCCGAAGACCGTGCTACTTGAGCTGGGAGTCCCGCAGGGACAGATCGCCTCCCGATGGAGAGGAGGCGAGAACATTGTCACGGAGGCCCTTGAGAAGGCGAAGGGGGCCTCCCACGCAGGATACCTGAAGGTAAGCCTGTCCAAGGAGGGAGAGCGCTCGGAAGGCCTGATCTCCCTCTCCGCTGGCATCCCCATCCTGTGCATGTACGTGTTCAGGCCTCCCGGCTCCGAGGAGATGTGGTTCCTGGGGGACAAGGCGGCCCGGTACCTGTGGTTCGACTCGGTCCAACCGGAGGCGGCGATCACGCTGCACGGCAAGGTGGGGCTGAATGACCTCGAGGCCCTGTTCCCCCAGGCCCGCGTCAGAAGGCTGGGCGCCCCCAAGGACCGCCCCTCGGCGGACAAGCTGCGCCAGGAGAAGCTCCGGAACGCCGACCCCGGGAACATCAGCGAGCACCTGATGGACACTTTCCGCTCCGCCGCGGTCATCGTGGGGGAGAAGGCCGACAAGCAGGTCCTGGGGATCTACGATATGGTGCTCCAGTACCACAAGATGCGCTCCCTGGGCCCTGAGATGTCCACCTGCCCGGAGTGCGGGGGGCCGACCGATCTCCTGGGGTACTGCCCCCAGTGCGCCTCGGGGGAGCAGACGGCCATGCTCCCTCGCATGGACCCATTCTATACCTTCGACAACTTCGTGCTCAGCCCCGGCTCGCGCTTCGCCGAGGCCGCCGCCAGGGCCGTGGCGGGGAGCCCCGGGGAAACATACAACCCCCTGCTGGTGCAGGGGCGGTCCGGGCTGGGCAAGACGCACCTGCTGCAGGCCATCGGCAACCAGGTGAGGAAGGGGCGTCCGGACGCCAATGTGCTGTACCTGCCGCTGGAGTCGCTGGACGAGAAGCAGGTGGAGTCGCTGTCCTCCCGGAACGGGGAACTGCGCCAGGGCATCGAGCGGGCGGACGTTCTGCTGGTGGACGACCTGCAGTCCGCCGCCGGCAGGGACAGGATGCAAGAGGAGCTGTTCCGTACTATCAGCTCGCTGTTGTCCGGCGGCAAGCAGGTGGTGCTCACCTCGGACCGCCCGCTGAGAGAGGTGCCCGCGCTGTCGGAGCGCCTGTCCTCGTGCCTGGAGCCGGGGCTGGTGGTGGACCTGTCCCCGCCGGACCGCCGGGCCAGGGTGAACATCCTGGAGAGGATGGTGATCGAGGAGGGCCTGGAGATCCCCCAGGAGGTCATGGGCTTCGTGGCCGACCGGTTCTCCGACAACATCAGCCAGCTGGGGAGCGAGATGGACCGCGTCATCGCCTTCGCCTCGCTGATGCGTTCGGACATAACCCTGGAGCTGGCGCGGGAGGTTCTGGGGAGCGCGGAGGTCCCCGAGAGCGGCAGGCTCCCGGAGCTGGTGGAGAAGCGCTCCTACCTGGTCGAGGAATCGAGGCCGGACCGCTCCTACGACCTGCTGCTGTCCATGCTGGACATGGGCTTCCGCGCCCAGGTGTTCACCCGCAGCAACCCCTCGGCGGTGCGGACCAGGCTGGCCGGGCGGAAGGCCGACGTTTACTGGATGACGGAATACGAGTCCAGGGACGAGAGGACCGTGCAGCCCTCGCTGGAGAAGATCGTGAGGCTGGTGGAGGACCACGTCCGCCGGGAGGGGCGCTCGATAGTACTTCTGGACGACCTGCACTACCTCATCAGCACCGCCACCTTCGACGGGGTGATACGCTTCGTCCGCTCCCTGGTGGACCAGGTGTCGGAGAGGAGCGCCGTCTTCCTGCTGTCGATAAGCCCGGAGAGCCTCAACGTCCAGGAGAAGGCCGTTCTGGAGAGGGAGCTGGAACCGATACGGCCGTGATCACGCGCTCTTGGAGGATTTGAGATCGGCCATCAGGTACAGCGCGTCCTCGTAGCGCTTCAGCTTCACGGCCGACGCCGCTTCCTTGAGGGCCTTGACCCCGGCATTGACGTCCCTGCCCTGGAGCTTCGCTTCCATCATGGACTGCTTGGCCTTGTGCATCTCTCCCTTCAGGAGATCGGGCAGCATGCGGACCAGGTCCTCGCGCCCCTTGCGGGCCAGGGCGGCCATGGTGTTCCAGTCGCCGTTCTCCCCGGCCTCCTTCGATTCGCCCAGGACCTTGCGGATCTCCCTCACGTCCAGGAAGAAGATCTCGGAGGTCTGCACCAGCTTCTCCAGGGCCTCGTACATCTCGTGGGCGGAAACGTACGGCCCGGTCAGCTGCTCGGCGAACTTCTTGCCGGCGCGGATCTTGGTCAGGGTCCCCTCGACGTCGCCCTGGGCGCGCATCGCCCTGGCGCTCTCGGTGGCCGCCACGATGGGGTCGGGATCGCCGCCGGTCTTCCTGGCCACCTCGGCCAGTTCCTCCAGCACCGAGAACTCCTTGTCCATGTAGGCGCCGATGGCCTGGTCCAGCGCGGCGGAGCACTCCCGGAGGGTCCTGACGGCACCCTCCACGTCCTTGTTCTTGCCGAGCTCCACGGCGCGGTTGATGAGCTTGCGGGCGTCCACGGCGTCGATGCTGAAGTCCTTGGCCAGCGCGAGAAGCGGCTTGACCCTTCCGACCAGTTCTGAGAACTCGTCCTTCAGCCGGTCCGGGGCGGCGGGGCCGTCCTCCGCTGGAGCTTTCGCGGGGGCGGAGACGGGTGCGGAAGGCGCCTCGATCTGCGGCTCCGGTTCCGGCTCGGCCCTGAACACCGGGGTGAGCGGCTCCTCCTCGATCTCGGTCATTGCCGGCTCGGGCTCGATCGCCGGCCGCACCTCCACCGGCGCTTCCTGGACCTCCGCCCGGGGCTCCTCGGCCTCCGAGGGAGCGCTGAAGGCAAGCCCGCAGTAGGGGCATTTCAGGCAGTCCACCGGGATGGTCTCGTGGCACTGGGGGCACTCTGCCTCGGAGACCTCCTCAATGACGAACTCCACCCCGCACTTGGGGCAGCGGTCGACCTCCCCCTCAATGTGAGCGCCGCACTCTGGACAATCGAACTCGAAGCTCTCTTCAATGTGGTTTGCCGCTGAATCGGACAACTAGATCCCCTCCCCGCGATGGAGCCAGTCAAGCCAGGATTTGTTGAGATAAATAGTTGTCGACATATCATTAAGCGGCTGAGAACATCTACTGCTCCAGCATCTCCCTCATGCGCACGGCGTCGCCGGAGGGGTCGGGGGTCTCGCTGATGACCGTCACGTCCCTGCTGCACTTGGGAAGAAGTGGGGCGAGGTGCGCGAAGTCGGGGTCCCTGCTCTCGAGGAGGAGATGGCGCTTCTCCCCCTTGGCGGTGTACTCGATGCAGCTGAAGTGGCAGTGCAGGCGGCCAGGATGGATGGCCAGCCATTCGTCCAGCGCCGCCCTGAAGTCCTCGGCGGTGCGGAGGCAACCCTGCCGTCGGGCGTGGATGTGGGCAAAGTCGACCACCGGCTCGACGCCGTCGACCTCCTTCATGACCGCGGCTATCTCCTCCAGGGTGCCCCAGCTCCCCGTCTTCCCCATCGTCTCCAGGCCGATGGCGGGGGTGAGGCCTTCGTTCTCCATGACCTTGCGGACCGCGCGGACGCCCTCCACCACCGCCGCGGTGGCCTTCTCCGAGCTCGTTCCCATGTACGAGGCGGCATGCACCACCACGATGCGGCCGCCGAACAGGGTGGCGGCACGAAGGGAGCGGAGCAGCCAGTCCTCGCTCTTCGCCCTGCCCGCGGCGTCGGAGTTGAAGTTGATGTAGTAGGGGGCGTGGGCGCTCAGCGCCACGCCGATGCCTTTTGCCCTGATCCCAAGCTCCAGGGCCCGCTCGTCGCTCAGGTTGACGCCCCTGCCGAACTGCACCTCCAGGGCGTTCAGCCCCAGCGCCTTCACGTTCTCCACGGCCTGCACCGCGCCCTTGCTGCCGGGAGGATAGCCCGCCGGCCCGACGTACAGCATGAGGCGGCAAATCCTCTATTGAGCTAATAACATTGCCCCGGACCGCGCGGAACGACCCGATGGTGGTGTCCTTCGCTGGCATCGCGAGGGGGCAATGTCATATCGTGGCCACCAGAGGGTCCCTGTCAGGATCGTCGTAGGGCTGTACATACCTCCCGTGCTTCCCTTCCACGATCTCCGCGCTGACGCCGTATACATCGCGTATCATCCTTTCGATGATCACATCCTCAGGCCTCCCGAAGGCGTACACGCCCTTGTCCTTCATCACCAGGGTCTTGTCCGAATACCGCAAGGCCAGGTTGAGGTCGTGGAGCGCGACTATCATCCCAGACCCCCTTGTCTTGACGATGCTCCTCATGATCTTCATGGCATCCAGCTGGTTCTTCAGGTCCAGCGAACTGGTCGGCTCATCGAACAGGTAGAACCGCGGGTCCTGGGCCAGGGCGCGGGCGAGGAAAACCCTCTGCATCTGTCCCCCCGACAGTTCGTTCACGTAGCGGTCGGCGAGGTCGTCCACCTTCATGGCCGTCATCGCCTCAGCGGCGATCCTGAGGTCCTTCCTGGTGTAAGACCACTCCATGTACGGCCGCCTGCCTATCAGGACAGTGTCGTACACGGTGGAGAACGCGGAGTACGCATAGCTTTGCGGCACATAGCCGATGAGCTTCGCGAGGTCCTTCTTGTCCATAGCGGCGATATCGGTGCCGTCGATATCGATGCGCCCGGAAAGGGCGGGCTTGACGTTGCATATGGTCTTGATCAACGTCGATTTTCCGGAGCCGTTCGGCCCTATGAGCGCAACGACCTCCCCGGCCTCGGCCGTGAAGCTGATGTCCTTCAATACCTCCAGGGCGTCGTAGCTCTGACAGACCTTCTCGACGTTGAACCTCACGCCATGTTCCTCCAGTTCTTCCGGGTAACGAGCCATATGAAGAATATGCCGCCGATGATGTACATTATGACCCCCACCGGCAGCTGGGAGGGACTGATAATCATCCTGGCTACGGTGTCCGATATCAGCAGGATGAGCGCGCCCATCAAGGCCGAGGCGGGCAGGAGGTACCGGTTGTCGTTGCCTATGAACCTCCTGCAGATGTGCGGCGCCATCAGTCCAATGAACCCGATGATGCCGGTGAAGGCTAGGCAGGCGGAGCTTACCAGGGCGGAAAGCACCAGTCCCGATGTCCTCAGCTTGTTCACGCTGATCCCCAGGCTGCTGGCCACCTCGTCCCCCGTTGAAAGCGTGTTAATGTCCACGGTCAGTTTCTCCATGAGCCCGAAGCATACCACCACTATCGGGAGCAGCATGATCACGGAGCCCCAGGTCACCCCCCACATGCCTCCCATGAGCCAGAGGGTTATCTCCCGCAACGCGTCGTCATTGGAGATGTACTTCGCGAATGATATCCCGGCTTGGAAGAGGTAGCTTATCACCACGCCAGAGAGGATCATGGTGGACCGAGAGACGTCCCCCCTCTTCGATATCAAAAGGACCAGCCCCACGCTCCCCAACCCGAACAGGAACGAGAAGAGTATGAGCAACAGGTTCTTGACGGCTATCGGCTGTCCGAGGAAGGTCGCGCTTTCATAGTAGACCGCGCCGAACATCATGGGCGCGTATACCAGGGCCATGGCCGCACCGAAGGATGCGGCGGAGGAGACCCCCAGCGTGAACGGGCTCACCAGGGGGTTCCTGAGGATGCCTTGCATTATGACGCCTGACATGGCCAGGCTCAGGCCGGTGATGACGGCCATGAAGACCCGGGGCATCCTGCTGTTCAGAATGATGGCGGAGTACCATTCCCTTTCCGGCCCCTCAATGTGAGAGGGGAACAGGGCGTGGCCGATAACCCTCAGGGTATCCGTTACCGGTATGTCGACAGAACCGATCCCAAGGGCCGCCACCGAAGCGATTACGGTCAGTGCGAGCAGGAATAGGATGAACGTCACCCTCTTCCTCACGGTGACGTTGTAGGCGCCCTCCAGTCCGTCGTAAGAGATCCTGTTCCTCAGGATGTCCATCAGGCCGGTCCTCTCCGCCTCCGTGACCTTGTCCGCTTCCGCCATATGCTCACCCTTGCTATCTAGCTCAAGCAGGTACCGGGCCGACGTTGAACACGAACTGGGTCTTGCCGTAGCTGAACCCGTACTTCTCGTTGAAGTCCGCGACGAGCGCCGAGGGATCAAGGTCGCCGACATCGAGGCCCAGCGCGATGGCGATGCAGACATACCCGACATAGTCCAGGGGCCCGGATAGGACGTCGGTGTCGATTACGTATACATGGCCCGCGTCAATGGCGGTGAACTCCTCGTACAGAATGTCCACGGCGAGGAACTTGTCGAACTGCGACTGAGGAGTGGAGGTGTCCGAGATCGTGCCCCTGATCAAGATATAGTCGATGCCGTTGAGCTTGTCCCAGTTCAGCAGCGCTGCCGCCTGCACGTCCGAGGTCGCCCCGGTGGCGCTAGGATGGAGATATCCGATGCAGTTCACGGCGCCGATGCTCTCCGCGATCTTGCTGAGCTCGGAATTGTCAGAGTAGGGCTTCTTCATGCTCAGGAACTCGAACAGGAAGTTGGGATCATCGCTGCTGTCCGTGTCGAGGGCGAGCACTCGGTCCACCACCTCGGTGTACATTGCAATGTATTCGTTCGCCTTCTCCTGAGCGGACGGGGCAAACAGGGACGCGAACTTCTGGAGGTCCTCCAGCATGGTCTCGCCGTACATGTCGAGGCGTATGACCTTGATCCCCATAGCGGTGAGCTCGTCGTAATTGGTGATGCCCCTGGAGCTGAACTGGGTGATCAGGATTTTGGACCCGGAGGAGAGGATGTCTTCCCCGTTGGGGGCGCTGTATTTGCCGATGTCATCAGTGTCACCATATATCTCGGGCAGCATCGTCCGGGTGGTCTCCTCAGATCCCTTGACCAGATCGGCTACGCCCAGCACCTGCATGAACTTGGCGGCGTTGGTATTGGTGACCGCTACCGCGGTAATGGGCATCTCAATGGTGACGCTCGTCCCCGAGCTGTCGGTGATAGTGACGGATGTCGGGTCGATGGGGCCGTCAGGATCGCTCTTGCCCGCTGTGGCGTAGTATGCTCCCACACTAGCCACGATTATGACGGCGACCAGAGCCAAAGCTATGATGGGTTTCCTCCGCATAAGAATTACCAGAAAGGTGTTACGGCATTTTCATATAAAGCGTTTGTTACTTAGACGAAGAAATATGGCTGATTAAGCTTGGCTCAGTCCATCTAGCTTCCTTGGAAAAAGGGGCGCGGGCTTCCGAAGCGTAAAAGGATATTTATCGCCGGAAGGGGCTGTTCTGGGCACGTGATATCATGAAGACCGAGGCAGTCGCCCTCAGGAAGCCGGCCGACTCCAACATAATCGTCGGCCAGTCCCATTTCATTAAGACCGCCGAGGACCTGTACGAGGCCCTCGTGGGCTCGGTGCCGGGGATTAAGTTCGGCATCGCCTTCTGCGAAGCGTCCGGCGACCGGCTGGTGCGCAGGGAAGGGAACGACGGCGCCCTGGTGGAGTGCGCTGTCGACAATGCCGTTCGCATCGGGGCGGGGCACTCCTTCGTGATCGTGATAATGGGCGCGTACCCCATCAACGTCCTGAGGAGCGTCAAGGACGTGCCGGAGGTCTGCGGGATATTCTGCGCCACCGCCAACGAGGCCGAGGTCATCGTGGCCGTGACGGAGAAGGGCCGCGGGATCATCGGGGTGGTGGACGGGCAGACCCCTCTCGGCGTGGAGGGGGAAGAGGACATCAAAAAGCGGCGCGAGCTGCTCCGCCGCTTCGGGTACAAGCGCTGATGCGGACATGAGAGTGCCGGAGTTCGATCTGGAGTACACCCTGGACTGCGGGCAGTCGTTCCGCTGGCAGCGGGACGGGGAGTGGTGGAGCGGGGTGGTCGGCGACCGCGTGATCCGCCTGCGGCAGCGGGGGGACCGCCTTGACATCGAGGGCAACGCGGACGAGAAGTTCCTCTCTCGCTACCTCCGCCTCGATGATGACCTGGAGGCCATCTACGCCGACATATCGAGGGATGCGCGCATCGCCAGCGTCATCGGCCGGTTCAGAGGGCTCAGGATCATGCGCCAGGACCCCTGGGAGTGCTCCGCGTCATATCTCCTGGCGTCGTACTCGAACGTCGCCCGCATCAAGAAGATGATCGCCGCCCTGTGCCAGACCTACGGTCGCGAGCTGGGGGGCGGCAAGTACGCCTTTCCCGCCCCCGAGGAGATCGCGGAGGGCGGCGGGGACATCGCCTGCTGCCGCCTGGGGTACCGCGCCGACTGGATCAAGGCCTACGCCCGCTCAGTAGCGTCGGGGGAGTTCGACCTGGAGAAGCTGAAGGAGCTGGACTACCAGGGGGCGATCTCGTACCTGAAGACCGTGAAGGGCATCGGGGACAAGGTCGCCGACTGCATAGCGCTGTTCTCCCTCGATCACCTGGAGGCCTGCCCGGTGGACGTGCGCATCGCCCGGGCCATGCGGGAGATATACGGGGTCACCGGAAGCTATCGGAAAGTGAGCGGGTACGCCCGGAAGCACTTCGGCCCCTATGCCGGCTATGCCCAGGAGTACCTGTACATGGCGGAGGACCCCGCCAGGAAGAAGGACGTCACTGCATGGACTCAGGGCACACGCAGGCAGGGGCTTTGACGCCGGTGTAAGCCTCGTAGACCGACACCAGCATGCCGCTCTTCTTCACCATGTCGCAGATGCGGCACGTCTCCGTCACTATGTCGGAGCCGTCCACGATGCGCTGGGCGGCCTTGGCGATCTCGGCCTTGAACTCCTCGTACTTGCCGCTGGTCTCCAGCTCCTTGTTGGTCCCTCTCTTGGACTTCAGGTACTGGGATATGGCCGCGTCCGTGACGCCGAACCGCCTGGCGACCTCTGCCTGGGTGAGCTTGTGCTTCTCCACCAGCTCCCTGGCCAGCTCTCGTCTTATCGAAGGAAGGACATACCAAACGATGAGCTCGCAGGGTATCTTCATGAGGGCGGTTAAAGGTGTTAACGTTTTTATATCTTACCACTGTTAAGGCAGTCCGGCACGATGGGGTCGGGGGCTCTGGCCGCACGTGCGAATGTGCATAAAAACGGTCGGGGGCCCTCACACCTCCCCGGGATGGGTCTTCTCGTAGAACTCCTGCACCTCCCAGTCGGGGATCTCGTTGTCGTTGGGGACCCTGATGGTCAGCCCCAGGGCCTTGAGGTGCTTGGTCAGCAGGGCCTTGGCCTCGCTGTCCCCGGTGAACTCCTGGACCACCACGTCGCTGGCCTTGACCTTTCCCCGGAAGGAGCCGATCATGGCGGGGCCGTCCATGACGAGGGAGTAGTAGGAGCCGCCGCGCTGCTGCCTTATCCACTCCGCGAGGTAGGTGTGCAGGTTGTCCTCCGGGCCGAGGACGAAGCTTTCCGAGAACTTGGCCTTGGCCAGCCGGGGGAGGTCCTCCTTGAGGATCCAGTGGACGCTCTCGTCCCCGTCCACGAGGAACCCTTTTACCAGGAAGCCTTCCCTCTCCAGGTCGGCCAGGATGGAGCGGAGGTCCTTCATCGGCAGCTCGTGTCGAAGGTACCGTGACAGGTTTTCCGCGGTGAACACCCCGAAGTTGCGGAAGCAGTGGCGGACTATCTCCCTCCTCGCCTCCAGCGGTTCCAGGGGAGCTTCGGGAACCAGCCTCACCCGCTTGTTCTGGTCGGTGTAGATCATGGTCCCGTCCGACAGCGCCCTGAGGGCGTCGTAAGTGGCGCGGTGGCCCAGGGGGGAGTGGTCGAACAGCTGGTTCCGGGACATCGGCTTGTTCTCCTTGATGATCCGCATCAGATAGCGCATGTCCTCGGTGACCTTGCGGTCCTTGGCCCGGCGGCACAGGCCGGCGAACTCCAGGCTCGTGTACGTCACGTAGTCGGGGATGGCCGCCACCTTCACCAGGAAGCCCATGTCGAACATCTTCTTCAGGGGGATGCGGTTCTTGCACCGCAGCGCCGCCTCGGCGTCGGAGCGCAGGCCTCCCATGACCTTGACCGCATCGACCACGTTGGTGAAGCGCTGGTGGGGATCGAGGTGCTGCTTCTGCAGCACGTAGGAGAGCACCTGCTCCCAGGGGCGGTGCTCCCTCACCATGTTGCCCTTGACGAACATGTCGCCCAGGCGGTCGTAGCCGTGGGCGGCGAGGACATCGGCCACCTCCTGGGGGGCGTTCTCCGGGGAGCTGCCGAGCACCTCCCTGATGCGCACGATGTCGTAGCCCATCATGTTGTAGTAGGACATGAAGCGGTCCAGCGCCTCCAGGGCCTCGGGCAGATGCTCCGGTCCCTCCAGGTCGAGATCGCGCACCTCGATGCATCCGCTCATGTTCCATTTCTCCACCCCGCCGACGAGGCGGCCGTTGGCCACGATGGGGAAGATCCACCGGTCCCCATACTTCGAGGCGATGGAGGCCCACAGGGACTGGACCCCGGGATCGTACAGCGACACTATGCGCGCCGCCTGCTCGGTGCGGACGGCCTTGGCCAGCTTCGGCACCTCGTCGCGGAGGACGTACATCTCCTCGCGCGCCTCTCCCACCGATATGGTCTCCACGTCCAGCTTCTTGAGCATCGCGCTGACCTCGGCGATGGGGAACTGGGTGGCGGTGGTGATGGAGTATATCGACACGGGGCCGTAGGCCCGGACGAACCGCTCCACGATGGCTTCGTAAGGGTCGCCCTTGAACTCCGGGGCGTTGTAGGGGAGGTAGACGTTCTCGGACGACCATTCCTCCCTCTCCTCGAACCGCCGCACGATGTGCATGTTGCGGTCCAGGCGCCCCACGCTCTCCATGACCTCCTCCCTGGTGCTGGCGCTACCGATGGCGGCGCCGATCTGACGGAGGGTGGTCCCCTCCTCCCCGTTCGACCTGATGATGTCGAGGACCCGGCGGTCCAGGGGCTTGAGGTTGTTCTGCCGGTACGCCGCCACGTAGGCGGGGGCGTCGGCGTTGCGCACGTACCGCACCCGGCCGCGCAGGAAGCGGCCCAGCAGCAGCTTCCCGGAGCGGCGCATCTCCTCCCACTCCCGGAGGTCGAAGTTCTCCACGCGGTAGAAGGCGTCCAGAGGCATCCCGATGTCGCCGTAGAGGTCCATCAGCTCGTCGATGGTGGCGAACGGCCCGTCCTGCTTGGAGCGGCGGTACGCTTCCACGGTGCGGTGATCGTAGGCGTTGAGGTCGTTGGTCTTGAGCCTCAGGTAATCCTTCCGGAGCATGTACTGCTGGTGCTCCGATACCAGGTAGCGGCCTTCCGATACCAGGCCCTCCTGCACCAGGTCTGCGAGGGCCCGGCGGACCTCCTGGTCGTTGATGCCGAGGGCGAAGGACAGCTCCTCCGCGGAGGCGGGGGCGAAGCATTCTAGATAGCGGAGCAGCACCTCGTCCATCGCTTCCTGCCGGTTCTTCCGCTCCACCTCGCGGGCGCGGTAGCGCCACTTCCCGTCGCGGTAGCCGGTCCGGCCGACCATGCCGGCAGCCTCCAGCTTGCGCAGGGACTGGTGCACCTTCTCCGATGCCAGGTCCGTCTTCTCCGCGAGCTCGACGGGGGAGCGCTCCTCCTTCAGCTCCTCCAGGATGCGCCGGTCCGCATCATTGAGGTCGCGCTCTTTGGCCAGGGCGGAGAGGTAGGAGGGGAGATCCTCGGTCGGGACGAAATACGCGTCGTCGATGTAGACCGACGATATCGCTCCCTCCTGGATCAGCTCCCGCGACCACTCGTCCACGGACCCTCTGTCGGCGAGGGTGTAGGGGTACACGCTCCGGCCCTTCTCCTTCAGCACCCGCAGCGGCCCGGCCCTTCGTATCAGGGCCAGGAGGTCGTCCTTGGTGGACACGAACCCGATGCGCTGCCTGAAGTAGGGTACGACCTGGTCCTCGGTGAACTCGAACTCCGAAACCTCCGCGCCGAGCACCTTCGACAGCACTCTGCGGTGCAGCTCGCGGAGCAGGGCGCCGCGATCTTCCATGAGCACCATGTCGGATATGCCGGCCAGGATGGCGTTGTGCGCGAACGGGGAGGGGGCGGAGGTGTAGTCGATGACCTTGACCTTCATCTCCCCGCTCTCGATGAGCCGCAGGATGTGCTGGGCGTTCTTGACGTCCATCACGTCCTCCATGATCTCCCGGTACGTCTCATCGATGACAGGGACCCCTTCCAGATCGCCCAGCGCTTCGAGGAGGTAGGAGGAGCGGACCTGCTGCCGCCCCACCGACACCTCGCGGCCTTTGTAGTTGCGCAGGATCATGAAGCTGCGGGAGGCGGTGTGGCGGAACCTCTGCTTGAACAGCTCGGAGTCCTTGATGGCCCGGGACAGCGTGCTCTCCAGCATCGTCGAGCTGAGGAGCTTCTCGATGCCTTTGATCTCGATGCGCTTGGGCGAGGAGACCATAAAGGAGTCGTCGGTGATGGACACCGATACGTTGCAACCCATCTGCTGCGTCAGCACGAAGGCGTACGCCCGGGAGAGGGCGTCGTTGACCCTCCTCCCGAAGGGGAAGTGGAACACCAGGCTGTAATTGCCGGACATGTCGATGTAGCCCTCGATGGCAAGTTCCCTGTCGCCCGGTATGAAGTCGCAGGCGGCCTGCTGCTCCTTGAAGTACGAGAGGATGGACTGCGCCGAGCCGAGGTCGATGCCGAAGGAGGTGAGCCATTCCAGCACCTCGTCGGGATTGTCCCCCAGCCTCTCCTTCAGCTCGCGCCTGAAGGTCGCCACGCCCATGGACAGGTCGAACGACCGCGGGAGCATCTCCCCGCTCCATGACGGCACGGTGGGCTTGCGGCCGGAGGCCTCCTTCACGAAGACCTTCATGCCCTTGGTGCGCACGTACTCGTACGAACGGCCGCCCAGCACGAACACGTCCCTGGTGGAGAGGCGCTCCACGAACTTCTCCGACAGGTCGCCGATCATGCCGCCCTTGTCGGTGAACACCTTGTAGTTCGCCTCCTCGGGGATGGTGCCGAGGTTCAGGAAGTATATCATGCGCGAGCCGGCGCGCTTGCCGAAGCGGTTCTCCTCCTCGTCGAACCACAGCTTGGGGTACACTCCCTCGAAGGCGTCCTTGCTGCCGAGGTAGCGCAGAACTTCCAGGAACTGCTTCTCCGGCAGGTTGCGGTAGCAGTACGAGCGGCGCACCAGCTTCAGCGCCTCCGGCACGTCCCACCTCTTCTCCAGGGACATGCCCACCAGGCTCTGCGAGAGAACGTCCAAGCAGTTCTCCGAGATCGATACGCGGTCGATGTGCTTGTTGTGCGCGGCCCTGCACAGCACGGCGCACTCCACCAGGTCGTCCTTCTCGAACACCAGCATGCGTCCTTTCGAGGTCAGCCCGTGGCCGTGCCCGCTGCGGCCGATGCGCTGCAGCCCCTTGGCCACCGACTTGGGGGAACCGATCTGGCACACCAGGTCGACCGACCCTATGTCGATCCCCAGCTCCAGGGATGTGGACGACACCACGCACTTCAGCTGGCCCTTCTTCAGGCGCTCCTCCACGTCCAGCCTGGTCTCCTTGGCCAGGGAGCCATGGTGCGCCTCGATGCCTTCCAGGCCGCGCTCCTTGAGCTTGAACACCACGTGCTCGGTGCCGGACCTGGTGTTGGTGAACACTATGGTGGTGCGATGCTCCTGGATCATCTCGTAGAGCATGTCGTACATCTTGGAGTTCACTATCTCATACGGCAGCGCGGTCATGTCGTCGGTTGGGCATATCACCCTGACGTCGAGGTCCCTCTGCCTCATGATCTCGACCACGTTCACGTCGCGGGGCTTGCCGTCCTCGTACCCCACCAGGTACTGGGCCACCTCCTCTATGGGCGCGAGGGTGGCCGACAGACCGACGCGCACGATGGGGCGGGGGCACAGGTCCTGCAGCCTCTCCAAGGTCAGCGAGAGGAACACCCCCCTCTTGGAGTCGCACACCTCGTGGATCTCGTCCACGATGACGTACTCCGTCTTGGCCAGCTTCTCGCGGAACTTCGGCGCCGCCAGCACCAGGGCCAGCGTCTCCGGCGTGGTGATGAGGATGTGCGGCGGCTTGCGCAGCATCTTCTGCCGGTCCGATTGCGACGTGTCGCCGGTCCTCACGCCCACGCGGATGGAGGGGAACTCCACACCCTCCTTCTCGGCCACCTCCCTCATCTCCCGGAGCGGCTCCTCCAGGTTCTTATTGATGTCGTTGGCCAGGGCCTTGAGCGGGGACACATATATCGCATACACGCGGTCCTCCAGCTTCCCCTCCTTGGAACACTTGAACAGCTCGTTGATGATCGAAGTGAAGGCGGTGAGGGTCTTGCCCGATCCGGTGGGCGAGGACACCAGCACGCTCTGCCTGTCGTGGATAAGAGGTACGGCGTAGGACTGGGGCTCCGTGAAGTCCTTGAACCGCCCGTTGAACCACTTGGCGATCAGAGGATCCAGGAGCGCGATGACCTCGTCCTTCTTGTACCGTTTTGTTACCTTATGCATCGTCGGTCTCCGTTCGAATCACGCGCGATTCCCCCTGCTCCTATTATATGGTTTCGGGCAGTGCTTCGAAAGTTCCATGCCGCCGATCTCGGAGCGGGGCGGTCTAGAACGTACATCTGGCTACGCTCGTAGTTCGCCGCGTTGTGACAAGGTCCGGCCCCGGTTGGCACGTTATTCCAATAACGTTGTGAACAAGGGTTTTATCTCCAGAGGACGTTGGGGCGGTGCCATGAAAGCCGTCTCCCTGGTCCTGTGCTTCGCCCTTCTAGCTACCGTGCTGACGGGCGGAACGGCCCTGGCGGAGGAGGATGCCTCCATCCTGGGGGAGTTCTCCGTCGTCGGTCTGGTAGAGGACGCGGACGGGAACGGTCTCGGCGGCGTCAACATCACCGCGGTGTACGCCAGCAACGGCACCCATATCGTTTCAACGCTCACCGATTCGGGAGGAGGCTACACCCTGCCCCTGGCCACGGGCGTGTACAACATCTCCGCCACGCTGAAGGACCATAGGGCCAACACCACATATCACGGGATATCGGAGGGGGGCGGCCTGGACTTCACCATGTACGAGGTCCTGGGCACCGTTACCGGCCAGGTGGTCGACGCCATCTCCACGGTGGCCAATGTCACCATTACGCTAAGCAACGGGACCGCGAGCTATGGTGCGGTGAGCACGGCCCCCTTCGGGAATTTCACGATAGAGAACGTCACCCCGGGGCTCTATCTGCTCCGCGCCGAGAAAGAGGGATACAACATCAGCTTTTCCGAAGTGGATGTGAAGCGCGGGGTGGTGTCGAACGTGCTCATCGTCATGGCGGAGCAGCCGTCCTGGCTGGTGGGCAAGGTCACCTATGACGGCACTCCCCTGGAAGGGGTCCTGGTGACCTTGGAATCGAAGGGCGGGCTCAGATACACCAACGTGACCGACGACGACGGCGGATACTATTTCAAGGTGCCTTCCGGGGAGTACACCATCACCTTCAGCAAGAGCGGCTTCGTGACCTCCACGATGACGAAGATCCTCTTCCCGCTGCGCGAGAACACCGCGAACGTGGAGCTGAAAAAGAGCACTCTGCCGGGCAATTCCGGCTTCATCAGAGACTACGACATGCCGCACTCCATGATGGTGGTGGGATTGTCCATGTCCCTCGTGACCATCATATCCGCCCTGTTCCTCCGCTACCGGGTGAGGCTCAAGCCTGAGCTGCTCACCAAGCGCGGCGACGAGGAGAAGTAAGCGGTCAAAGGCCCAGGCGGGCCCGGGCGGCGGAGAGGTTCCTCTGCACCTCCTGGTCGACCCGGTCATACCATGAGTTGCCGCGGGCGTCTATCGCCACCGTGAGCGGCCCCAGGTCCTCGGCCTCTACCACCCACAGCGCCTCCGGCATCCCCAGGTCCAGCCACTCCACCTTCTTCACCTCGCGGATGCCCTTTGCCGCCAGCACCGCCGCGCCCCCCGGGAACGCCAGGTACACGCAGCCATGCTCCTTCATCGCCTCCACGGTGGGGCGCGACATGCCGCCCTTGCCTATTATCGCCCTGATCCCGAAGGCCTCGATGAAATCCGGCTCCAGGGAGTTCATGCGCGAGGAAGTGGTGGGGCCGGCGGCGATGATCTCCCACCCGCCGTCCGCCTGCCTGGCGATGGGGCCGCAATGGAAGAGGACGCCGCCGTTCAGGTCCACTGGCAGCGGCTCCTTCCTCTCGTGCATCTCCAGCGCGCGGATGTGGACCTCGTCCCGCCCTATGAACACCGTGCCGCTCACGCTGACCTCGTCCCCCAGCTTCAGGGAGCGGACCTCCTCCTCCGACAGCGGCGCCCTGAGGTTCATCTCCCCCCTCCCATCATCTCCACTCTTCCGTCGGGGTGGACCCTTGCGGTAGCCCGGCGGGCGGCCCAGCACTGCAGGTTCACCGCCACCGGGAGGCTGGCGGTGTGGCAGTATGCGGTGGCGATCCGCACGCCCAGCACGGTAGTTCTTCCTCCCAGCCCCATCGGCCCGATGCCGGTGAGGTTCAGGGCCTCCGCGAGATCGGCCTCCAGAGCGGCCAGGCCGGGGTCCCTGTTCTCCTCATCCAGGGGGCGGAGGAGCGCTTTCTTGGCGAGGGAACAGGCCAGGTCGGCGGTGCCCCCGATGCCCACGCCCACGATGGTCGGCGGGCAGGGCCTCCCCCCGGCCTTGATGACGGTGTCGAGCACGAAGCTCTTGACGCCCTTGAGGCCCTGGGACGGGGTGAGCATCGCAAGGGCGGACATGTTCTCCGAGCCGGCGCCCTTGGGCATGACGGTGATCTCCACGAACTCGTCGTCGGTGGGATGGAACGAGACATAGGGCAGGCCGTCGGCGACGTTGGTGCCGGGGTTCTGCCGGGTCAGCGGGTGCACGGCGTTGGGGCGCAGCGGGATCTGGGCGGTGGCCCTCGCCACTCCCCTGCGTATGCTCCCCTCAATGCCGCCGTTGAGCTTGCCGGACACGAAGAACAGGTGCACCCCGGTGTCCTGGCACATCGGCACGGCCAGGCGGCCGCCGGCATCGATGTTGTCGAGGATGGTCCGCAGCTGGGTCCGGGCGATCGGGCTCGGCTCCTTCCTCTCCGCCTCGGCCAGCGCCCTGGCCACGTCGCCCGGCAGGTAGGTGACCGCCTCGCGGAGGATCTGCACCACCGCCTCTTCGATAGGATCTTTCATCGTTCCCGCCCCGTTATGTCCACCTCAATGCCCCGGCGGCGATAAATAAGTAGGCTGGCAGGTAGGCGCCCGGGACCGCCTCTATGTCCAAATCGCGGCCGGCATTGCACCCAACGGAAAAAACCCATGCAAAAGGTTCATAAGCTGACTATACTTCAATCCTAAGAAGCGTTCTAGCATTGATAGGAAGCTTAGGGGAAACGAAATGGCAGAACCTATCGTCATTCAGAACCTGACGAAGGACTTCGCGGGGTTCAAGGCTGTGGATAACCTCAACCTTACCGTCCGCAGAGGCTCCTTCATGGGCTTCCTCGGCCCCAACGGGGCGGGGAAGACCACCACCATCAAGATCCTGACGAACATGCTGTCCGCCACCGGCGGATCGGCCTTCCTGAACGGGGTGGACGTGCTCAAGGAGCCCAAGACGGCGCTGTCCAACGTGGGCGCCGTGGTAGAGACGCCGGAGTTCTATCCCTACCTCACGCCGAGAGAGACCTTGGCCTACCTGGGCGAGCTCAGGGGGATGAGCCCGGAGGACATCAGGTCTCGCTCCCAGATCGTACTGGAAACGGTCAAGATGACCGAGTGGGCGGACAAGAAGGTCGGGAAGTTCTCCAAGGGCATGAAGCAGAGGGTAGCCCTGGCGCAGGCCATGTTGCACGAGCCGGCGGTAATCATACTGGACGAGCCGACCTCGGGGCTCGATCCCCGCGGCATGTTCGAGGTCAGGGACATCCTGCGCGAGCTGAAGAAGCAGGACTACACCGTGTTCATGTCCTCCCACCTTCTTAACGAGGTGCAGGAGGTGTGCGACGACGTCGCCCTGATCAACCGCGGGAAGCTGCTGAAGAGCGGCTCCGTCAACGAGCTTGTCAACACCGTCAACATCAGGAGGATGGAGGTCCGCACCGTGCAGAACGTCGGAGGGGAGGGGCTGAACCGCATCTCCCAGCTCGAAGGCGTGTCCGAGCTCCGGGCGTCCGGGAAGAACCAGTTCGTCCTCTCCTTGGCCGGAGGGGACGAGGCCCAGGCCCGCCTGCTCACCGACCTGCAGACATTGGGCTTCTCGATCGTGTCGTTCAAGGAGTCCGGGGTGGCCCTGGAGTCGCTGTACATGAACCTCATCGAAGAGTCGAGGTGATCCCATGACGACCGTTAACGCAACCACCGAGTTCGCCAAGAGTGACGCACAAGCCGCGCTGCCGTCCGACATAAAGCAGGTGGGCATCGTCGCCAAGTACGACATCCTGAAGTTCCTGCGCAGCCGGCGCCTGCTGGGCATGCTGATCATCGAGGGCCTGGTCCTGGCGCTGATCACCGCGCTCCTGCTGACCACCGACCGCCCCAGCATGACCTTCGATGAGGTCGCGTACCAATACATCAGCTTCGCCAGCACTCTGGTCATCATCGCCGCCACGCTGTTCGGGGGCGATGCCATAGTATCGGAGTTCCAGGGCCGCACCGGCTACCTGCTGTTCCCCAACCCGGTGAAGAGGGGGACCATCCTGGCAGGCAAGTTCCTCTCCGCGTGCGGGGCCATGGTCCTAGTGATGGGGCTCTACTACGTGATCACGTTGGTAGCGGGGCTGGTCATCTCGGACACCGGCGGGGTCTCCTGGCTGATACTGTACTCCGGCCTGCTTTCAGTGCTGTACGGCGTTTCCGCGCTGGCGGTGGCGTTCTTCATCAGCTCGCTGATGAAGGGGTCCACGGGCTCGCTGATCCTCACCTTCGCGCTGTTCTTCTTCGTGTTCAACATCGCGGGGTCGTTGCTGGGCGCCCTGGGCGGAATCAAGCCCTGGTTCATTCCCACCTTCGCGGGGGAGACGCTGAGCTACATCATGCAGACCCCCTACCCTGTGGACGAGATCTGGACCCAGACCATAGAAGGGTTCGGCGACTTCACCACCTATCTCTTCTACCCGAAGATATGGGAATCCGTCGGGGTGATGATCGCCTGGACGGTGATCCCCCTGGCCCTGGCCTACTTCCTGTTCAAGCGCAGGGAGATGGCTGCGTAAGCCGCTTAAACCCCTTTTTTCCTTTTTTGGACCTTTTCGCACCATGCCGGCCCGGGCGGGGGCCGCTGCTCTGGCGGCGCTCATTTTATCCAGGTGAATGAAGATGCGCGCCGGATATGAGGATCGGGATCCTGCACATCGGGGACGAGCTGCTGACCGGGGAGATCGACCCCTACCCTGTCGAGCTGATAGGCATGGTGCGCTCGAGGAGGGAGAGGGTGGAGATGCTGCAGGTGATCGGGGACGATGAAGCCGCCATCGTCGGCGCGCTGCGGCACGCGGAGGCCTCCGGCATCCAGCTCCTGGTGGTGACCGGGGGTCTCGGACCTACGCTCGACGACATCACCAGGGAAGCGGTGGCGGCGTGGCTGGGGACGGAACTTCACGTGGACGAGGAGGCCGCAGTGTGGCTGGAGGAGTCTCTGACCAGGATGCGCGGCAGGAAGGTCGTCATGAACGACATCATCAGGCGCATGGCCCGGGTCCCCCGCGGAGCGAGGGCGGTGAAGAACATTACCGGCGCGGCCTGCGGCGTCGAGGCCGCCAAGGGCGGCATGACGGTGTTCTGCCTTCCAGGGTTCCCCAACGAGCTGGTGCCGATGTTTCGGGAGCACATCCTGCCGCTGATCGCCGACGGCGGGAACTACGAGAAGGAGCTGACGGTGTGGCAGGGCGAGGCGATGCTGGAGCCGCTGTTCCAGGAGGTCGTTCATGCGCACGACGTCAGGATCGCCTCGATCCCCTCGCTGGAGTGGAGGAGCAAGGGCAACAAGGTGGTGTTCAAGGGCGGCAAGGACGCCGTGGAAGAGGCGTGCGCGCACTTCGAGCGCCTGGTGAAGGAACGGTTCGGGTGATAAGGCTCAGTTGCCGAGGAAGTATAGCTCGCCCTCGTAGGGGAACACCTTGATGGTGTCGCCGGTCCGCTCGAACTTGCGGGGCTTCTTGATCTCCACCGTGGCGAAGGTGGTAGGGTGCATGATCTGGAACTCCCTCTCCGATTCGGAGAGGACCACGGCGTCGACCACGTCGCTCTTGGTGCCCACGACCTTCACCTCACGGAGGTCGACGTTCGGGACCGCCAGGAACTCGTTGCTCTTGAGGTCCCGGAGCTTAGCGGACTGGGGGCCAGTGCTGTGCACCAGGTACAGGCGGTCGCGGATGGAAACGATGTCCCGGACGCGATAGGGGGGAAGGCGCACCAGGTACGTGACCCGGTATATGTCATGGCCGTCCTTCTGCCCCTGCAGGCTGGAGGACTCCTTGTATTCCGCGCCGTACGTTGATACCAGGTCCCGGGAGAGCGTCTTCCCCAGCGCGATGGTGCTCACGTACAGGTCGAACCCTCCGTGGGCCTGCGCCACCTTGGCGATGAAGGCCTCCCTGCTCTCCTTGGCCACGTTCTCGACGTGCCTCATGGAGCGGCTCAGGACCTCGTCCTTCTCCTGATCGGAGAAGCGCTTGCCGGTGGGGCGTACCTGGACGATCGATTCGAAGTAGTTGCCCTGGATCTTGTTGCACTTTGGGCATACTCCCCTCTTCACCCGCACGGTGGTGTCGTTCTCCTCCAGCACCTCCAGGTCCTCATGCAGGAGGTGCGCCAGCATCTTCACCCGGTAGTTCTTGGCGTCCATCTTGTCGATGCCGGTCTCCAGCACCTGGAGCCGGGCGTCATGTCGCAGCAGGAGGCTCTCCTCGGCGAAGTCGCGCACGGCGTCCTCCTCGGCGTCGTAGTGCTTCCACTTCCGGTCCACGTAGTACTCGTCGCAGTGCGCGCAGATGGTGAGATCGAGGTATTCCGGCACCGAGGTGAAGCGGTTGCTGCTCAGGTAGCACTCCGAGCACAGGGAGTCGTAGGTCCTCCCCTCCTTGCCGCACTTAACGCAGAACATTTACATCTTGGCCAGCTGGGCGTGGGGAACGCCAGCTATCGTGAGTACGCAATCGCTGTTGATATAGCTATGCTTGATGGCCAGACCGACCGTTTCCTCGCCCACCAGGTTGGCCACGGTGCACATGGACAGGCGGTTGAGGAGCATCTCCTCCGAGGCGTCCTCGCCCTCGTAGAACTCCTTGCGCACGTCCAGGCGGAGCTCTCCCTCGGCGAACTTGTGGTTGAGCAGGTCCTTGTCAGCGGCGGCTAGGACCAGGTCCTTGCCGCATCGGTGCATCCTCAGCGTTATCATGAGTTCATCCCTCCGAGGCGAGCTTGTAATAGCCGTTGGAGGGTGAATAAACTTCCCCGCTCTGACTTAGCCTCTTTATAAGGGTCTTCGCGCGGTCCTCGGCTATGCCCTCCGAGCCGGCCGCCTTGAACAGCTCCTCCGCGCTGACGCCCTTCCGGGGGTCGGCATCCTTGCTCAGCTGGGAGATCAGCTTCTTCAGTATCCCGATCTGCTCCCTCTGGGAGTGGCTGGTGCCGGTGGCGATGATGTCGAAGTCCAGCTTGTCCCCCTCGCCGGCGATCTTTCTGAGGTAGTACTCCACCACGCGGACGGCACGGGCGGCGTCATCAGCCTCCACCACGCGCGAAAGCCTTGCCCTCGCCGATGCCTCCGACAGGCGAACGAACGCCTCCAGCTGCCTGGCGGTTATCGGAACGGAGGCGCCCTCGCCCTCCCCCTGCTTCCTGATCTTCAGGTAGTAGTCGGAGATCAACTTCACCGCTTCATCGTTCATCACTGGGTTGATTTTCTTCGAGTACGCTACGTACTTGCGGAAGAAGTCCCGGTCGAAGACCGGGAGCATTGCGGTGGTGTCGCTCAGGATCTTTTCCCCGTCCACCCCTACCAGTGCTGCGGGGTCCTCATATTTTCGCACCTGGCCGCGCCGGTGTGACTTGAGGATGTGCGCGGTGATGTTGGCGTCCTTCTCCGCCGATGGCTTGTCGGTCATGGCAAATATGAGATCGAACCTCGACAGCAGCGCCGGGGGCATGTTGATCTGGTCGGCAATGTACTGATGCTCCTCGAAGCGGCCGTACTTGGGGTTTGCGGCACCCAGCAGGGAGCAGCGGCATTGCAAGGTGGCGGTGATGCCGGCCTTGGCCACCGAAACGCTATTGCCGCACCACACCGGCTTTCCATTTCGACGGACATAGATTATGTGATCCGGAACTTCAACGCAAAATATCTTGCCAGCGTAATGGCCCTTGGTGATGTTTCTTCGCCTGCCACAGTTGATCATCGGCTGGTTCATGCTACGCCGGTAACCATCGATGAACGATACAGAGTAATGCGGAACACTGTAGGTGATGTTCTGACCTCTCAGATCGGCCACATATCTTCCTGGCACTCTAACCGTTATATTGGCTGAAACACCTATTTTCAGGGCCAGTTCCTGGAGATCGTCAGCTAATCGCTTCGACGAAGTACCATAGACACTATGCCCGGTCCTTTCATTGAAGTGGCCGTCCCCCAGCATCATGGCTTCGAATATGATCAACAACTGCCTGGGTGACAGCTCGAGGAATTCTCTCGGAATGAATTTTTGGTGGCAATAGTCAAGCTTTGCCAGATAGGATGCCAGCTGCTTGTCCGATATGGCAAAATTATGCCCATCGTAGGAGTATGTATAGCCAAGGCGAGATAGGCAGGCGTCTATTTTGCGGATTTTCTCTTCGCTCTTCGTTTGAGTAATGTGGACCCTAAATGGGACGCCGTTCAGCCTCTGCACGCTGCCCTCTGACAGGAAATAGCCCAGAAATTCCAGCCAATCATCCATGGGGGTGGATCTCTTGGCTATCCGGCCCACCCGCGCCTGGTTCCCGAGCTTGAGAACCGAAGGCAGGCGGAACGTGTCCGCCTCGCGGCCCTGCCACGAGGCGTTCCTTTTGAATTTGAGCATCTTCTGCAGAGGAATCTCATCCATCCTGCGAAGCTTGAACGGCTGCCACTCATCGGCCCGCTGGTGGATCGAGACGTACAGCTTGTGGTTTGGGGAGATAGCCAGATCAACCTGCCTCCCCTGTATGTAATACATGTCCCCGTCGTAGTACGTCTCGATGTACTTGGTCGGCTTGACGAACCTTAGCTCTCCATCTTTAGTGAGAGACGCTACAAGGTCCTCCTCGTCCAGATCCTTAAAGTATTTCCAGCCAATATTGGTCAAGATCTCAGTTTGATCGTCGTAGCATTGAGACTCCATGGCCTCGTGCATCGACGAACGGTCCTGATCGGTCATCTTGTCGAGCTCATCGATGCAGTTGTGAACGATGCCTCCGGACAGGAGGAAGTTGGGCTCTCCGTTGATGATGAGGTCATAGACTGGCCTGAGACCTCCAGGCTCTATGCGGGTCACCGGGTTCAACAGGTAGTTCTTGGACGGATCTCTGAACGGCTCATTGGTGATCTCGCTCCAATGAGGCCGCAGGGTCTCCATCAGGGTCGTGGTCACCTTTCTTTTATTGGTGGCCCTGTAAATCCTGGAGTGCAACCCCAACTTCACTGTCTTGCTAGTATTGAACTTGACCGATGCCAGCCAGTCGACGTATTCGCCGTCCAGCCAGGTATCGTAGGAGCTGATCCTGGACTTGGCCTCCACGGGATAGAGTTTGCTCCTGTTCTTACCGACCACTAGGGGTCCGATAAGCTCGACCGCTCGATTGTAGCTGTCCATGGAGTGAATCTGGACCTTCCTCCTCCGCTTGACGGCCATGATGCCGAAGCTCTGGAACAGCGCCATGAGCAAGCGCTGCTTCCGTTCGGTCCATCCAGGACCGTACTTCCTTCTGCCTACACCAATGTCGATTATATGCTTGGTCCCATAGGTGCCCTGCTTGTGCGAGGTGCAGCAATCGGTACTAAGGACGCCAGCTAGGAAGCCCAGGCAATAGTCACGGTCCTCCAGGTCGATGTGATCCTTATGGAAAAGTGACATTACGTCTTTCTTTAACGGGGCCGAGCTGAACTGGTAGCTGGTGCTCTCCGACCAGTTGACCTCTCTTCCCCTGATGAAGGTCCTTCTTGCCTTTCGCAGTGTTTCTGACACGGTCTTGATATCGTAGTGCCGTTCGAGAAGATCTAGTACATATCTTGCCCGACCCTCATTTTTTGAGGCACAAGAGAATCCAAGCCCGTTCTTGATGGACCTTTCGTTAGTGTATATATCACACAGCGCGAAGCCGTGGATAAATCCCTTTTCCACGGCGTCCTTGCGGACGACAATGGGCCAGCGATAGTCGGCAGGCACCTTGATGGCGTCCGTGGAACAGAGTTCACCGGCCTCCTTCCAGCCCTCGCCTGTCAGTATCCTGTGATCGGGAGTGCACTCGATGATGTCACCGCTGTACAGGTAGAGCTTGATGGTTTCCTTGAGCCCTTTTTTTATAAGCCTCTTGACGGTGGCAACGTGGTAGCCACCGTCGAAGTTGATGATCTGGTCGCCCGGCCTCACTTCCTTTATTGCCTTGAAGCCGTGGTTCGTCAGGACGGGCTGGTTCTCCTCTATGCAAGCCATCCCCTTGTCCGCGAGGACCAGCGCGCCGGCCTCCAGGGTCCATCTTCCCTCGCCGAAATCGTCCTTCACCGCGGCGGCGGTGTTGTGCACCACGAAGCCGTTGGCGAGGAAGGAGTGACTGTCCTCGACAGTGAGATCGTACACGAACGGCGGCAGATCGGCGCTCTTTTTGCCTGTAGAACTCACCTCGCTCCACCGGAAGACGTCGGAGCCGGGGTCCCGCACCAGGATCGCCTGGCCTTCCCTGATGTCTGACGCCTTCTGCCACCCCTCATTTACCCCATCTGGCTTGGTCCACACTTTTGTCTCTGGGGTGAGCGTCAGCCGCATTCCCGAAGATTCTATGAGTTCCACAAGAAATGAAGGGGTCTTGATGCGCCACATGGACAGCACCTTTTTCTGTGTCTGGCGCATGTCCGACATTGTCGCAATTCTATACTGGCCGTCGACCCTTTCCTCCCACTGAGAGGGCTTCACTTCCACTGGAGCCTTCATGCGGGTCTCCACGAACTCCCCGATGGGGACCGGCCTCCCGTTCACGATGATAGTGGTCTCGGGCGCGACGCAAAGACCGGCCGCCGATGACGACTTGCCGGACGCGTATATGCCCCTCGGGGCCAGGCGGGACATGTACCTCAGCATCTGGCTGTTGTGCGACAGTATGCCGTTGGTGACGAAGTTGTGGCTGTCCTCGACCTCCAGGTCGTACACCCACTCCTCCGCCGCGGGCACCTCCTCCTTCGACACCACCTCGTCGAAGTCCAGGCCGCACCCTCCCCCCAGGTTGCTGTGGTCCCATGGCTCGAAAGGTCCAGCGGAAACGGCGATGTGATAGCCGACCTTGATGTCGGTCACCGGCACCGCCCTGATCCTCACCACGTTCTGCAGGAACAGGCGGTGCGTCGGCGTCACCGTCACGGTGCGCCCCCCGGCGGTGGTGACCTTGATCATGGTCTTCGGAGAGGTCCTCTTCCACACCCGGACCGCCTTTCCGGCCTCCATCCTGCCGCGGGCGGTGAAGGTCAGCACCGACAGGTCCACCGCGGCGGACACGCCGTCGTCCACCTCCTCGACCTTGCCGTTCCTCAAGCCCTCGTCCACGATGTCCTTGATCTTGCGGGCCGGCCCGCCGACCATGACGACCTCGGTATCGCCGACCACGCACTTGGCCACACCCGGATCTCCGACCAGCAGGATGTGGATATCACCCCTGATGCGCGTCCCGTCGTCCAGGTTCTTGGGGACGCCGCCGAACAGCTGCAATGCGAGGGATTCCTTCTCGGTGTCGTAGCCGAAGATGGTCGGGGATATGGAAGCGATGATGTTCCTGAACAGGCCGGGGGAGCGCGCCGCCTCGATGATCTTGGCCTCGTCCTCCGGGGTGATGTTGATCTCCTCGTACTCGTGCCGCTGCGATTCGGCCGAGATGACGTCGAGGTTGATGTCGAACAGCGTTGACTTGTTGGGCTGCCCCTTCTGCACGGAGCGCAGGATGCCGTTCAGGGTGATGCGGTCCCCCGGGGCAACAGAGCCGGCAGCATCGTCCTCGAGGTAACCGGTCAGTCTTTCCGGTTGAGCCCCGCCCCTCAGCCCCTCGGGGCTCTCCTGGACCTCCACCTTCTGGGTGTCCACGAAGCGGCTCTCCTCGGTCAACAGCTTGAACTTGGTCGTTCCGGCCGACCGCCCGCAGCCCTCCTGCTCCTTGTAGCACTCCATCGGCTCCTTGAAGAACAGGCCTTCCTGCTGCTCCTTGATGACGTGCCCGCAGCGCATGCACTGGAACAAGGCATCGGTGATCTTCGGCCGCACCTCGGTGGCCTTGCGCACCAGGCCCTCCACCGAGACCATCTTGCCGACGTGCTTGGCCCGGAGGTCGCGGATCTCCACCCGGGAGTCCCTGGGGAGCTCGATGATGCGGAGGTTGATCTCGGCCTTGCGCATCTCCTGGTGCATGAGATTCTTGATGGCCTGCTTGCCGGCCAGGAGGGCGAGGTCGGGGTGGTCCAGGAGGTACTTGGCCAGGTCGGCGTCGAAGCGGTCGAGGTCGGCGTACACCACCACTATGCTCCGGACGTCGGGGTACAGGTCCGCTACCTCGCGGACCTTCTGCATGTACTCGGTGCCCTGGAAGAACGCTTCCCACTTGGAGACCATGCTGACGTCAACGTCCTTGCGGCGCTGCTCATCCCCGTACTGGTTCTCCTGGGGAATGCTGTTGACCGCGGTGTCCTCATGGTCCATGTCTTCGCTGGGCAAACCTTCCACCTTTTCCTCGCCAACTCTCCGCAGAGCCTTCCGTTAACCGATTGTCCGTATATGATACGTTCTATCGCCGGCCAACGCCAATCTGGCTGATTGCCATTTCGACTGCAATCAGGCCACGTCGACCCACCATATCAACGTAACCCGGGGGTTCTCGAAAATGGCGCTCGAATATATTGGAGCGAGGGGGTGCAACTACTTTTCCTCGCCCTTTTCCGGCCGCTCCGGCGGCACATATTCCATCTGGATCCGCACCACCTCGGCGCTGGTCTCCACTTCGGAGTAGCGGTCCAGGGGCTCCTGGTTCAGCTTCAGGAACTGCTCCCCCCACGAGAACTTGGAGAGGATCGCCCGGGCCTGATCCTTGTACCCCATGATGTAGAGGGACGCGGCCAGCGCCTCCACGCTGGACAGCTTGAACGGCTTGCCCCAGTTCACCGGGTTGGCGGCGAGCATGTACGGCAGGGCACGCTGCTGGAGGTCGCCCCGGAGCTTGGGGAACCCCTCGATGCTGTTCCAGGACATGTCCATCACCAGCAGGCCGTGCGCCTGGGCCTTGCCGGCGTCCTCGCGGGAGATGGACTTCTGCGAGAACGGCGTGAGCACGACGGCCCCGTACGGCACTCGCCTCAGGGACGGCACCTCTTGAGCCAGCTTGAAGCGCACCAGCTTCTTCCCGGTGCACTTCTTGGGATCGCACTGGTCCTCGTCGTAAACGTACAGCCTGACGTCCATGCGGCCACCACTAAGCGGGGCTCCGACAAATAGATTTCCGATTCTGTTCCCGTCTCATCTGACTACAAACAATAGTTAAATCCAAAAAGGGTCCCGCTATTCTCTCTCGCAAAGGAGAAGTGTATAATAATGGCATGCAAGACCAAGACCAGCGCCAAGAAGGAAGAAGCCCCCGCGGCCAAGGCCGTCGCCAGCACCAAGAGCAAGGCAGCGCCCGCGCCGGCGGCCAAGACCACCAAGAAGAAAAAGTGAGAGCTCGCTCTCGGCCCTGAGCGATGAGGCGTCCGCGAGGCGCTCCATAGCGGAGCCGCCCCCTCAGGGTAACTCTTTCCCTCATGCACTGCGTTCGATAGAGACATAGGGGCGAGCACGGCGGACGGCGAGGCCTCTTTGCTCCTAGCCCATGTCCGCCCTCGCTCCGGTCGCCGGAACATTGGCCTCGGTCCAAACGGGCATCTAGGCTCATTATGCTCTCTTTTTGAGGCGCACTATAGTTCCGACCCGAACGATCCTGTCACGCCCAGGACGAGGCCGCATCGATTGGGACCATGGGGGCGCGCGACCCCCGCTAGCATTGTACATATTGCTTATATCCGCCCTCGGCGGTCCCCGGCGCCGATGGAGCTGAGCGTCCCGGTCATCGTCATGTTCATCGTTTTCGCGCTCATCGCGGTGCGTCAGGTCGGCAGGTTCCGCCTGAAGATCTGGCAGGTCATGCTGGGCGGCGCGGTGGCGGTGCTGGCGACGATGCAGATCAGCATACCGGACGCGCTGGCGGCGATCGACCTCGACGTGATGCTGTTCCTGCTGGGCATGTTCATCGTGGGGGAGGCCCTGCACCGTAGCGGGTACCTCTTCCACATGGCGCACTCCATCTTCGACCGGGCCGGGAGCGTGGACCGTCTAATCCTGCTGATGCTGTTCTCCGTCGGGCTGCTCTCCGCCTTCCTGATGAACGATACTTTGGCCATCATCGGCACGCCCCTGGTGCTGCACTACGCTTCGAGGTACAAGATCTCGCCGAAGCTGATGCTGCTGTCCCTGGCGTTCGCCGTCACCATCGGCAGCGCCATGAGCCCTATCGGGAACCCCCAGAACCTGCTCATCGCCGTGAGCGGGGGCGTCCCGGACCCTTTCGTGTCGTTCTTCTCGCTCCTGCTTCTCCCCACACTGGTGAACCTGCTGCTCGCGTACCTCGTGCTCAAGCTGTTCTTCAGGAAGGAGTTCGCGCCGAGGGAGCTGGAGCATCATGAGGAGCCGATCGGGGACCCCCGGCTGGCCCGCCTGTGCAAGGCGTCCCTGGCCATCATCGCCGTGGCCATTGCGGCCAAGATCTCGGTGGCGTATATCGCGCCACAGTACGACTTCCCGCTCACCCTCATCGCCGTCGCCGCCGCGCTGCCGATAGTGGTGTTCTCCCCCCAGCGCGCGGACATCGTCAGGAAGGTGGACTGGCCGACCCTGGTGTTCTTCGCCTCCATGTTCGTGCTGATGGCGGCGGTGTGGTCCACCGGATTCTTCCAGGGGCTGGTCGGCGGCGTGGAGGGGATCGCCTCGGTGCCGGTGATTCTGGGGATGAGCGTTGGCATAAGCCAGCTCGTTTCCAACGTCCCCTACGTCGCGCTGATCATGCCGCTGCTGATGCAGGCCGGGGCCGGACCGAACGAGATGCTTGCGCTGGCCGCCGGGAGCACCATCGCCGGGAACCTGTTCATCCTGGGGGCGGCGAGCAACGTCATAATCATCCAGAACGCCGAGAAGGAGGGGTGCACGCTCACCTTCCTGGAGTTCGCCAAGGTGGGGGTCCCGCTCACCGCGCTGAACTGCCTGGTGTACTGGTTCTTCCTCAGCGTCCTGTGATCTCAGCGGGACCCGAAGAAGCGGTCGATCCACTCCCCGATGTCGTCGCGGACCTTTCGCATCAGGGCCATGCGCTCCTCCTCGCTCCCCTCGAGGTCCTCGGGGTCGTCGAATCCGACGTGCACCTGTTCCGGGGCGGGGAAGTAGGGGCAGGTCATGCGGGCCTTCGGGCATACCGTGACGACGTAATCGAACACCGCCTGGATGCGGATGAGCTCGTCCACGCTCTTGGTCCTTTGCTTGGACATGTCGATGCCGATCTCCTTCATCGCCTCCATGGCCAGGGGGTCGATCGCCTCGCTCGGCTCGGTGCCGGCGGAGAAGGCGCGGAACCTCTCCCCGTACCGGGCGTTGAGGAGGGCCTCCGCCATCTGGGAGCGGGCGGCGTTGTGGCAGCAGATGAACAGCACGCGCTTCTTGGGCGCTTCGTGATCCCGGTCGACCATGTGATCGTTCCTCTTGACTCCGGAAGGCGGAACGGGTATGAGAATATGGCGACCGTTGCATCGATAAATTTATTCCGAAGAAGGGCTGTGGGAGCCTTGCACCGATGAAGAGGACTATCGTGCTGACCGGTGATGAATGATGGGCGATCGGAGGTGCACCATTGTCAACATTCCAGTTTTTTATAAATTAACTGGGACAAAAAGCTTATTTCACAGGCCGAGAATCCCCTGCCGGGATTCGGGATGCACACAGGATTTGATATACTCGAGAGCAGCGGAGCGCTTCGCTCCCACTGGCTTAGGAGATTTGTCGCGGGGTTCATCGACATCGCGCTGATCTTCGTGCCCATCTGGTTCGCCCTGAGCTTTTTGACGATCTCCGACCGCGCCATCGTCACCGGCCTGAGCGCGGGGGTGGCGTGGTTCCTCTACTCGGGCCTGCTGGAGGGCCGCTACGGCCGCACCGTGGGCAAGCTGCTGGTGCACCTGAAGGTGGTGTCCATGCGCGAGCGCAGGACCTACCGGCAAACCTTCATACGCTCGATACCGAAACTGTTCTGGTACATCTTCCTCCCCTTCGACGTGGCGGTCGGCCTGGCCATTGAGGGGGACCCCCGCAAGCGGTGGTCCGACGGCGTCGCCAGGACCCTGGTCATAGCGTACTATCCCGCGGTCCCGCGGGCCAAGAAGGTGCCCCAGCCGAGGCCGAGGATGCACCAGAAGGAGGATGACTTCGAGCTCTGAACCCGCTGATCTTCGACTCGAAGAAGTGTACGATCATGTCCGTGGCACGGACGGTGCCGGGGTCATGGTCCGCGCTGGTGTGCACGCGGCCCCCCGGCCACACATGGCCGGCATCCTTGACACGGCAGGCCAGGACCTCGCTTCCGTCCCTGCCGCCCGAATATCTTTCCATGATCATCTCCGCGGTGTCGTTCACCATCGGTTCGGGATTGCAGCCGTTCTTTTCCACCCAGTAGCGAACGGCCTCCCTGGCCGAGAGGAGCGGATCGGTCCTCGCCACGTCGTAAGGGACCAGCCGGTCGACGGTCCCGTTTATCAGGAGGGCGGGGACCGGCCGCGGCGGCGTCATGCCCCACATCCCCGGACCTATCGTCGCTCCCACCGTGGCGATGGCGTCGATCTTGTCCGCCAGCATGATCCCGCCGCGTGGGCGAGCATGCCGCCGTTGGAGAAGCCGGTGACGAACGTTTCCCTGGTGCCGTAGCGCTCCTTCATCAGCTCGATGAGCTCGGATACGAACCCGACGTCGTCGACCTTTTGCGCCCTGGCCTCGGCGCAGCAGAACAGCGCGTTCCACGAACGCTTGCCGGCCGGTCCAGTGCCCTGCGGGTACGCCGCCACGAACCCGCGCTCGTCGGCCCTCAGAGACAGGTCGGTCATGAACTCCATCAGCCTGGCATTGCTGTTCAGCGAGTGCAGGGCGATGATAAGAGGAAGGCCTTCGGTACCGCCCGTTGGCAGGTGAAGAATGAACTCCCTCTCTCTGCCCCCGACTGCGATGGTCTCCATCGTCATTGTGTACCGTCGGCCCCGATAGATAACGCTAGTCCTCGGTCCACCACACCCATCCGCCCCGCTCGGTGGACACGGCCCCCCTAATCAGGCCTTTGCGCCTCATGATGTTGAGCGTTCGGGCGAGGTCGTCGGGGCATCGTGCGCCCCGCTCCTCGAGGGCTGCCTCGAGCTCGATGGTGGTGAGGCTCTTGCCCCTCAGAGCTTCCTTGATGACGGCGTGGCGGTCCTCCGAGGACTGCATGCTGCGCCTTTAGGCCGGCCGAGAATAAAATGATGGTGGAAGTGGTTTGGCTCACCTGGTGAAGGTCTTCATTGCCATGCTGCCCCCGGTCGGAGCGTGGACCATGTTGACCGTCCATTCGCCCTGTTCCATGTCCTCGTCCGCATTTAGGGTCACGAAGTCGCCCATGGACACTTTGCCTTCGCCTCCCAGATCGGTGACGTGCAGCGTGAAGCCGTCATTGGCCCCGTCATCGACAGCAATAATCTTGCCGTCCACCTGAGTGAAGTTCCAGGAAAGCAGACGGTCCCCTGACGGTGGGCTTATGACCAGCTTGCAGTTTACGAACATCGGCGTTGGCGCGAACGTGCCGAAGTCCATGCGGACGGTGTTGTCACCCGTCGCTTTCACCTTGGTGAAGGCGCCGAACGGAGATATCTCGATATGATCGCCTACGTCACCGACGCCCCCGAACAACATCGCCGCCAGCACCATGGTGATGCCGGCCGCGGCGGCCGTACCGGCCACTGCTGACGCTCCCAACTTGTTATGAATTCTCCAGACCCGTTTCGTTAACCACCACGCTCCGTGTTTTAGAGCGGGAGAATTGTTTGGAACGTCGGGACTTATATTAATTTGTATAGAATCATAATGGATAAAAGTAAAATGGAGTTCGTATGTCTTAAAATATATTGATTAAAAAAATAAAATGGAAAGGGATTGAAATGTTTAGTACACGGTGAACGTGCAAGCCGCTATCTGAGCGTTGGGGCCCAGAAGCTTCACTTCGTAGTTGCCTGCAGGCAGAGCGGCGCCTCCGGTGATCAGAATGGTGTCACCAGCAGATATCTTGTCGTTTCCGTCAACGTCCTGATACAGTCCAGATATAGATACTACGTTTGGTTCAGTTCCGACCTTAATTATCTCTTTTGCACTAGCTTCATCTGCATCTATGGCCGCGCCTGCCTGTCCATTGTATAGCAGGTTAACCTTGCAGTCGGACACCAGAACCTCGGTCGAAGTGATCGAGCCTACCCCGACCTTGTAACTGTCTTCAGCCAATCTCTGAGCGGGGCCGATAGACCCGTTCGGGTTGTTGCCGGGGTCTTCCCCGAATCCCATAACCATCACATACAGAACAGCCGCAAGGACCACAGTGATAGCGACCATCAGGATGGTGGCAATCACAGGGGACACTGCAGAGCGGTTCTTCATGCTCTTCTTCAACTTCATCATTTATAGTCCTCCTTCTGGGTAGTGTTATCTACCGCGATGTCGCGATTTTTTGAGCGCATTATAAAGATTTCTGCATGGGTATCTTTGAGGAACCCTGCGTATCTGCGCTGATAATAATATAGAATCATAAATTAAACTTCACTCTGGCCCTTCCAAAGTTATCACTTGATCGCACACTAGAGCAAGCATTTCATGCACTTCCGGGCGCAGGGATTCCTTCATCGAGAGGATCACAGGGTACGCGTCCTTCGAGCTCAGTCCGCTGATAAGTATGTGCAGGAACTCCGACAGGATCTTGGTATCGTTGTGGAACGACAGGGCGTTGACGGAATCGACCACCACCAGCTTCGGCCCCTCGCCGAGCTTGCGCATCAGGTACTGGACCTTCAGCACCACGTTCTCCAGGAAGGTGGGGCTTTCAACATAGATGAACCGGTCGGTGCCCTTCTCCTGAGGGCCCATGGTCATCTGGGAGATGCAGTCGATGAACGACGTGCTCCCGGAGTCCATCTCCAGAGCGTCAAAGGTCGCCTGGATGGTGGTCGCGGGCACCGCCGCGGAGATGTATATGCAGTCTATCTTCCTCTCCTTGGCGAACTCCTCCACCAGGCCGCGCAGAACTTCGAAGTACTTCTCCACCGGGAACTCCAGCGCCACCGCCACGGCCGGGCCGACGTCGCTGAGCTGCTGGGCCACCTGGCCGCTGACATCGTCGCTCATATCCCACCCCTCAGCATGGGAGTGACCAGCACGCCCGCGCTGGTAAGGTCGATGACATACTTGGATCGGGAGTGGGAGGCGGCCTTCATCTTCAGCACCTGCATCGTCCGCAGCAGGTCGGTCTTGCGCTCGTGGTTGCCGAGCACGATGACCCCGTCGGCGATGAGGCTCTCGATGCTGACCTTGGGGTCGGCGTCGGAGATGAGCATGCAGGTGCAGTTCTTGACGTAGGTCATCTCGGACAGCACCAGCAGCATGTCGCGCACGATGGTGCCGTCCTCGAAGCCGTAGAACATGGTGGAGAACGAATCGACGACCAGGCGCTTGATCTCGTTCTCGCCGATGTACTTGGAGAGGTTCTCGGCCAGCTTGATCATGTCCTCCCTGGTCTCCGGACGACCGTAAGTGGAGGGGTTGTCCAGCAGCTCCTGGACCTCCATGATGGCCAGGGTGCCGTCCATCATGAGCTTGTAGTCGTAGAAGTCGTATTCCGGTACGGAGGACAGGAGCTTCTCCGGCCTCTCCACCGTGGTCAGCACCAGGGACTTCTCGCCCATGACGGCCCCGCGGATGGCGAACTCCAGGGACAGCGAGGTCTTGCCGGCCCCAGGAACGCCGGTCACGAGGACCATGCTTCCCGCCGGTATCCCGCCTCCCAGGATGGAGTCGAGGCCCTCTATTCCAGTAATGCACCTCGCTCGCGCCACGCCTTCCGACATCGGGGCTGAGGTAAACCTTTCTACACTAAAGATTTATCCGGCCACTTCTCAAAGATCTTTGTCAGCCGCTCATGAAGGACCCACAGGTTGCGGCGGCTTTCTGGGCCGAGGGAGCGCGTTGAGGGACATCACCAAACGGACGGCTGGAAACCCTTATAATGAGAAGAGGGCTTCCATCACCCATGAAACCCGTGCTGCAGGTGGCCCTGGACCTGATGCACCTCAAGCGGGCGGTGGAGATCGCCGGAGAGGCCGTGGAAGGGGGAGCTGATTGGATCGAGGCGGGGACCCCGCTCATCAAATCGGAGGGAGTGGACTCCATCCGCACCCTGAAGAGGGCGTTCCCGGGACACGTCATCGTCGCGGACATGAAGACCATGGACGTCGGCGGGGCCGAGGTGGAGATAGCGGCGAAGGGCGGCGCGGACGTAGTGTCGGTGCTCGGCCTCTCCGACGACGGCACCATCCGCGAGGCGGTGCTGTCGGCGCGGCAGTACGGCGCTAAGGTCATGGTGGACATGATCGGGGTGGTCGATCGTCCGTCGAGAGCGAAGAGGGCCGAGGAGCTCGGAGCTTCGTACATCTGCCTGCACGTGGGGATCGACGAGCAAATGAAGGGGAGCTCGTCCCCCCTGGAAGTGCTGAAGAAGGTGTCCGAGGCAGTGTCCATACCCATCGCCGTGGCCGGGGGGATAACGTCGGAAACGGCCCCCGAGCTGATGAAGGCCGGGGCGTCCATCGTCATCGTGGGCGGGGGGATCATCAAGGCCGAGAACGTGACGGCCGCAACCCGCAAGGTCAAGGACGCCATGCTCTCAGGCGAGGGCATCGCCAATGAGCTTTCGAAGAAGTACGGGAAGGATGAGCTGTTCACCGCGTTCTCCAAGGTGTCGACGTGCAACATCGCCGACGCCCAGCACAAGAGCGGAGTGATGAAGAACATCCTGCCCCGCATCGATCACGGCGTAAAGATGGTGGGCCGCGCTCTCACCGTGCAGACATCCAAGGGCGACTGGGCCAAGCCGGTGGAGGCCATCGACCGGGCCAGCGACGGCGATGTCCTGGTCGTCGACGCGGGGGGCAGCGACATCGCGGTGTTCGGCGAGCTGGCGGCGTGGAGCGGCCGCATGAGGGGCGTCAGAGGAGTGGTCATCGACGGCGCCGTCCGCGATGTCGAGGCCATCTACGAGATGGGGTTCCCGGCGTTCTCCCGCCACATCGCCCCCAACGCCGGGGAGCCCAAGGGGTACGGCGGCATCGGGCACGAGATCATCTGCGGGGAGATGGTGGTCCGCACCGGGGACTGGATCATCGGCGACGAGAGCGGCGTGGTGGTGGTGCCGCAGGAGATGGCGGTGGAGATCGCCAACCGCTCCCTGGACGTGGCGGAGCGGGAGAACCGCGTGCGCGAGGAGATAAAGCGCGGCGGCACCCTCTCCAAGGTGCAGGAGCTGGAGAAATGGGAGCAGGTTCACTGATCAACCTGCACACCCACACCCTGTACTCCGACGGCGACTACACCCCCGAGCAGATCGTGGGAGCGGCGTCGAAGGGCCACCTGACGCACATCGCCATAACCGACCATTTCGAGACCTCCAAGGTCCGCTCGCTCAGGGCCCCAAAGTTCCCGGAGTACCTGGACCTGCTGCGCGATCTGGGGCGCCGCTACCCGGACGTCAAGGTCCTGGCGGGCGTGGAGATTGACACTGACCCCCGCCGGTGCGACCTCGACAACCTGCCGATCGACCTCCTGAACCAGCTCGACCTGGTCCTGTTCGAGTACGTGCAGACCGACCGCGGCACCACCGTGGAGGGCCTGGAGCCCCTCCTCTCGCAGCTCAAGGTCCCCTGCGGCCTCGCCCACAACGACCTGGAGATGAACTTCAAGGACCTGAGCCCCCCGGAGCTGGCGGAGCACCTCCGGGGCCACGGCCTGTTCGTAGAGATCAACACCGCGTGGCCGTACAAGAGGGACGGGGTGCCGTTCTACGAGCTGGCCAGGGACCGCTACGCCGCGTTCCGCGGAAGGGTCAAGATATCGGTCGGCACCGACGTGCACCATGCCCTGAGCGAGGTCTACAGCCTGGAGATGCCGTACCGCTTCGTGCGGCGGCAGGGGCTGGAGGACGACCTCCTGTTCTGATCATAAAAAATGAAGAAAGGGGGAAGGAAGAAGTTTACATCCTTATGCCGGAGGCCATGTTCTCCAGGCGCCTGATCCTCTCGTCCATGGGAGGGTGAGTGGAGAACAGGTTCACCAGCCCGCCGCCCTTGAAGGGATTGACGATCCACATCCCGGAGGAGGTGGGGCTGCCGAACTGCATGGGCCGGGCGCGGTTCCCCGCCTCCAGCTTCCTGAGGGCGCTGGCGAGGTAGAGGGGCTTCCCGATCATCTCCGCTCCCTCCCTGTCGGCCAGGTACTCCCTGCTGCGGGACACCGCCATCTGCAGCATCAGCGCGGCGATGGGCGCGGTGATGGCCACGATCACGGCGATGAGGATGTTGCCGTTGTCGCGGTTGCCGCCGCCGAACATGGAGCCCCAGAAGAACGACCTCGAGGCGTACGATATCGCACCCGCCAGAGTGGCGGCGACGCTCATCACCAGGATGTCGCGGTCCTTGACGTGGGCCATCTCGTGCGCCAGCACGCCGGTGAGCTCGTCATCGTTCAGGAGGTTGAGTATACCTTCCGTGGCGGCCACGGTGGCATGCTTGGGGTTCCTGCCGGTTGCGAAGGCGTTGGGCGTCTGGGTGGGAACTATGGCCACCTGTGGCATGGGCAGCCCGGCGGTCTGGGAGATGTTCCGCACGATGCGGTACAGCCGGGGCGCATCGGCCTCGGAGACCACCTTTGCTCGATAAGATGCTAGCACTATCTTCGAGGAGAAGAAGTAGGATACTATGTTCATGGCTGCCGCGATCACTAGGAATATCAGCGCTCCGGCGACCCAGTCGTTGAAGAAGATCGCACCGACGGCCCAGCCGATAGCGACAAAGATGCCGCTAAGGACCAGGAACATCATTAGAACACGAAGGTTAGCAGAGACTGCTCCCATCTTAACACCTGTTCACCATCATCAGGGAATACGTATTTAGGCCTGTCGAATTTCATCCGAGGCTGTGCTTCCGAAAGCGCCGCCGGAGCGGCGCTGGCTTATGTGGAGGCCGCTCCCATGGCTAATCAAGATGGCCTCCGGATGGAAAAGGCATTGGAAGAGGTACGCGGCGATAGCGGCCATATCGGTCATCCTGGTGGGCGGCCTGGTCCTCCAGGCCGACCCCCGGGACCTGGCGGACAAGCTGGCCTCGGTGGACCTGTTCCTGCTGGGCGCGGCGGTGGCCCTGTTCCTGCTCAGCATACTTCTCCGGGCGGTCAGGTGGCACGTCCTCCTGCTCGCCGCGGACCAGAAGCTAAGGTTCCGCACCAGCCTGGTGCAGCTGCTGGTGGGGCAGGCCCTCAACGACCTCACCCCGGTCAAGGTCCTCGGCGACGCGGTCAGGATCGTGGGGGTGAACAAGGAGGCCTGCGTGCCCATCGGCTCGGGGCTGGCGAGCATCGTGGAGGAGAAGCTCATGGACGTCATGCTGGTGACGGCGGTCATGATCGTGTCGGCGGTCCTGCTGTTCCCCATCATGCCCTTCCAGGCCTGGATGGTCATCACCGCGGTGGTGGGCCTGGTGGTCCTGGCCAACATCGTGATCCTGCTGGTGCTGCGGCACCCCGACATAATATCGAAGGCGGGGAGCGTTGCCACCAGGGCGGCCAGGCGGCTCCGGCGGGGGGAGGGGGCGGACCGGCTGGAGGGGGCGCTGGACAAGACGGCGAGGTCCTTCGGGCAGGCCCTGGTGAACTCGCAGGGGGCCAACCGGAGGCTCACCATGGCCGCGGCGGGGCTCACCGTCCCCATCTGGGCGCTGGAGTTCGGCCGGCTGTTCATGGTCATGGCCGCCCTGGGCTCGATAGCGTCCCTGCCCGCGGTGGTGGTGGCATCCACCCTATCGATCACGGCCCAGGTGTTCCTGCCGGCGGGGAGCGGGAGCGTGGCGGTGGTCTCGGACGTGTTCGCCGCGACGGGGGTGGCGCTGACCACGGCCGCCGCGGCCGGCATCCTTTCGGTGGCGACATCCATATGGCTGACGGTGCCGCTGGCGCTCCTGGCGCTGCTGGTCACCGGGACCAGGATCGACACCGAGGAGGCGCAGAGGCTCGAGGTGCTGTGAGGGGCGGCAAATGATTTAATCGGTAAGGCCATTTCATGAGCGATGGGACTGGACCAGGACTTCATGATGGGGTGGTTCCGCCGCTACTACCAGGAGCGCCCCCCCGCGCCGCCCGCGCGGTTCGAGCGGAGGGAGTTCGGGTTCATGTTCTTCGACCGCACCTTCGTGCAGAGGCACATCGGCTTCCCCGCCCCCGCGGACCTGCACTACTTCTTGCGCTCCCAGGTCCCGTCGCACGCGTACTACTCCACCGCGTACTATCAGTACCCAGGAGCCCCCACCATGGAGGAGAAGAGCTGGGCGGGGGCGGACCTCATCTTCGACCTCGACGCCGACCACGTCCCGGGGGCGGAGTCCCTGTCCTACCCTGAGATGCTCGCCCGCATCAAGGTCGAGCTGCTGCGGCTGCTGGACGATTTTCTGCTGGGGGACCTGGGGTTCGACGACTCCGACCTGAAGATCGTGTTCTCCGGCGGCCGAGGGTATCACATCCACGTCGCCGACGCCCGCCTGGTCACCCTGAAGAGCCACGAGCGGAGGGAGATCGTCGACTACATCGCCGGCACCGACCTCAACATGGAATGGGTGTTCCCGGAGCGGGTGGTCAGCGCCAAGAGCTTCGTGGGGAACGTGCAGGAGAGCAGGGTGCGCTCCGTGCCGTCCGAGAGGTCGGGAGGCTGGAGGCGCAGAATGCGCAACGGCATGGTATGGCTGGTGGAGGAGATGCGCTCCCGGGACCTGGAGGACCTGCGGGAGAGGTTCCCGTCGCTGAAAGGCGTGCCGGATGCGGTGATCAGGGGCATGCTGGACGATCTCTACACCAAGACCGGCAGGAAGGACGGCGCCCAGCTTATGCTGGAGAAGAACGAGCTGGCCCACTTCAGGGACAAGAGGCACGTGGAGCTGTTCCTCCGCCTGCTGGACCAGGAGGCCCGGCCGATGTTCACCTCCGAGATCGACGAGCCGGTCACCAGCGACATAAAGCGCCTGATACGCCTTCCGGGCAGCCTGCACGGGAAGACCGGGCTGAGGGTCACCACAATGGAGAGGGACGAGCTCGACGGCTTCGAACCGCTGCGGGACGCCGTGCCGGACATCTACACCGACGATCCGGTGGAGCTGTTCGTCAGGGGGAGGGCGGAGGTGGAGCTGCGCGGAGAAAGAGCGACTTTCGAGGGGCGGTGCGAGGCCCCCGCGTACATGGCGGTGTTCATGATCGCGAGGAAGATGGCCACGCTGGACGCCCCCGGCGAGAGCGATGGCCAGACATAGTGTCCAACGCAGTGAATCAGGCGGAAAGATATTTATCCGCAGGTTAAAATCCCTACGGGGGTCGCATGGGCTTTGACAAGGAGACCTTCCAAGGAGGGTACAAGCTAGAACAGATCCGCCGCACCAAGGAGCGGCTGATGATGGCGCAGGTCGTCCTGGTGTTCATCGCGGCCATCATCCTGATCGTGGTCGACGGCTCCATACAGCTGAAGCCCTTCTACTTCAACGTCGGCGCGTTCCTGTACTTCGTCATCCTCATGGCCCTGGTCGCGGGGGTGGAGAGCTTCATCTTCCGCATGCTCGAGCTGAAGTACACCAAGAGTTCGAGCTCGAAGTACTTCATTCTCAAGACCGTGCAGCGACGCAGCCTCGTGATCATCGCCGTCGCCGCCGTGATGGTCGTGCTCCTGCTCACGCCGTTCCTGTCCAACGCCATCGCCAACTACTCCATGGAGTCGAGCTCGACGTCCACCACGGCGACCTTCCTGAGCCGGGACCGGTTCGGCCTGACCACCGTTGACAAGGTGAACGTGAGGACCGACGTCCCGGCCGAGGCGCTGATAATCTCGGAGTCGAACTACCTGCTCTACGCCGGCGACATGGTCAAGCTGAAGCAGTTCTCGGTGGTGTACACCGGCGACGCCTCCGGCGGGGTGGACCTGGAGTTCCCCCTGAGCGCCAGCTTCGGCACCTACTACCTGGTGGTGAACGCCGCGGAAGGCTCGGTGGACGCGACCTACACCGTGCACAGGGCCCTGTCGTCCACCTTCGTCGGGTTCATGACCTTGTTCGGGATACTGTTCATGGGGTTCTACGCGGCGTGGATCGCCTACACCATCCCGATCAAGAAGAAGTACGCCAGGAGCGCCATCTACCGGTGAAAGGAGCAGCACTCCTCTCTTTTCTCGAAAGAATATCCTAGAGAGATGGCCCCCTCCACCGCCCGGGAGGAGGGGTTCACTATCCCGGCGGCCCCGGCCTTGATGCATTCCAGCTCCACCTCCCACTGCCCCCGGGGGCGCATGCACCCCACCAGGACCGGGGCGTCCAGGAGGGACGAGGCCTGCTCCACGAAGCGGGGCAGGCGGCGGAGGTCCCAGGTCCTCCCGTCCCAGGGGGTCCCTCTGGCGGGCGCCAGGCCCAGCACCACCAGGGCCGCTATGTCGTACCCGGCGACGAGCTCGAGCGACCGCCTCTCCCCGTCCTTGGACTGCAACCCCACGCATATGTGCGGAACGAGCCTCGGCGCAGGGGACAGCGCCTCCAGGGTGGCGGCGTAGTCCTGCGGCGACGCCTCCAGGTGCAGCGCCTCCCTTATCACGCCGCGGTCCTGGACCACGTCCACGGAGAAGCAGTCGGCCCCGGAGGACAGCAGCTCGGCCGCGGCGCCCCCGTCCACCAGTCCGGTGTGCAGGTTGACCAGCAGAGAGGTCCGCTCCTTGATCTCCCGGACGGCCGGGACGAAGGGGGCCAGGGGCACGCGCCCCGCCCCATCGCACCCCCCGCTCAGCAGGAAGCCCCGGGCGCCCTTTCTCTCAAGCTCCGCGGCCCTCTCCATCAGCGCCCCCGGCGTGGTCGCCGGGCCCATGCCCTTGAGGTAATGGCCTTGGCAGTGGTCGCACTGCTGCTCGCACCGCCCCCCCGTCACCGACAGGGCGGGAAAACGCCCTCCGGGATGGTAGGCCACGATGGTCTGGGACACGAAGTTATTAAAACCGTTCAAGACCAAAAGGTTTATTGTATTGATTACCTTCCAAGGGCAAGAGAGGATTATATGAACGCTTACCGCGCTACTGGTGAATTCAAGACCGGCAAGTTCAGCTGGCAGAAGTTCAGCATCGAGGTCGCCGCTGATAACGAGGCCGGCGTCACCGAGCAAATCTATTCCAACCTGGGGAGCCGCCACAAGCTCAACAGACAGCAGATCAGGATCAACGAGATCAAGAGCATCAGTGGCGAAGAGATAACCAACCCGGTGGTCCAGCACCTGGCCGGAGGGGCTCAATGAACGAGGCCGAGCTGCGCCAGGCCATGTCCGCGCTGGAGCTTTACCGCACCCAGCTGGAGAGCATAGCCCAGAACCAGCAGCTCGTGCAAATGTCTTTGGAGGAGCTTGCCAGGGCCAAGGAGACCCTGACCCGGTACAAGGACGCCCCGGAGGGCTCCGAGCTCCTCGTTCCCATCGGCGGGAACTCTTTCATTTTCGCCAAGGTCGCCACCAACAGCAAGGCCATCGTGGGCCTCGGCACCGGGGTATCGGTGGAGAAGTCCATGGACGAGGCCGTCAAGACCATGGAGTCCAGGGCCAACGAGCTCGTGGATACCATGAAGAAGCTGGACGAGCGCAGGATAGCCCTGGAGCAGCAGGCCGACCAGCTGTCCATGGCGGTCCAGCAAGAGATGCAGGCCATGCAGCAGTTGGGATAAGGCGAGGTGGTCCGCCTTGTTCGAGTCGCTCAAGAAGAAGCTTGCCTCCCTGAGGGGCAAGGGCGACGAGCAGGAAGGCGAGGCCGAGAAGGCGCAGCCTGAGGCCGAGGTAAAGGCCCCGGCGCAGGCGCCGCACAAGGAACCGTCCCCGGAGGTCCTCAAGGCCGTCGGCGACAGCGGCCGCAAGATCGACCAGTCCGAGGTCGATGACATTCTGTGGGAGCTTGAACTGGGTCTTTTGGAGTCCGACGTGGCCCTGCCGGTCGTCGAGGAGATAAAGGCGGGGGTGCGGGATTCCCTCCAGGGCAAGAGGATCGGCCGGAAGTACGATCTCGACCAGGTGGTGGAGGAGGGGCTCAAGAGCTCCATCCAGAACGTCCTGGAGAAGAGCGAGTTCGACTTCGACGAGTTCGTCAAGGACCACGAGAAGCCGGTGGTCATAATGTTCGTCGGCATCAACGGGACCGGGAAGACGACCTCCATCGCCAAGATCGCCAACCGCCTGCAGAAGCAGGGTTTGACGTCCGTGCTCTCGGCCTCCGACACCTTCCGCGCCGGAGCGATCGAGCAGCTGACCATTCACTCCGAGCGCCTGGGATCCAAGATCATAAAGCACCAGGCCGGGGGCGACCCCGCCGCCGTCGCGTACGATGCCGTCGAGCACGCCAAGGCCAAGCGGCGCGATGTCGTTCTGGTCGACACCGCCGGGCGCATGCAGACCAACGCCAACCTCATGGACGAGATGAAGAAGATCAAGAGGGTCGTCAACCCGCACCTCATCATCTTTGTCGGGGACGCGCTGGCCGGGAACGATGCCATCGAGCAGGCCACCGCGTTCAACAAGGCCGTGGGCATCGACGCCATCATTCTCACCAAGATCGACGCCGACGCCAAAGGCGGGGCGGCGCTGTCCATCGCCCACTCCATCGGCAAGCCCATAGCGTTCCTCAGCACCGGCCAGGAGTACGAGGACATCATCAAGTTCGACAGCAAGTGGATGCTGGACCGGCTGTTCTCGGACTGAGCGCTTTCGGCCACCTCCCCGTCATCCTTTTACGTCGCTCCCGCGTTAGTGCCATGGTTCGCATGCTCCCGTACGTGATACTGCACAACGCCGTCAGCGTGGACGGCCGGATAGACTGGGTATCGATCGACATAGGCCTCTACTATTCGCTCATCCCGACCTGGAAGGAGGATGCCACTCTGTGCGGTTCGGAAACGATGATGCAGCCGGACCCCTGCGAGTGGGAGAACGATGGGGCCACTGACCCGTCCCTCCCCCTGCTGGTGGTCGTGGACGGCCGGGGGCGCTTCAAGACGTGGGAGAAGATCGTGCCTTCCATGTACTGGCGGGCCGGGGTGGCGCTGTGCTCCGCCTCCACTCCCGAAGAGCACCTGGATTATCTGAGGAATGCGGGGGTGGACATCATCACCGCCGGGAAGGACAAGGTAGATGTGCGCGCCGCGCTGGAGGAGCTGAACGAGCGCTACGGCGTTAAAACGGTGAGGGTGGACAGCGGAGGCACCCTGAACGGCGTGCTGCTGCGCGAGGGGCTGGTGGACGAGGTCAGCGTGGTGGTGCATCCCCAGCTGGTCGGCGGGTCCTCCCCGCGCTCAATGTTCAAGGCCCCCGACCTCGGCTCGGAAGAGGGCGTGATCGATCTCGACCTCAAGTCCTCCCGCAAGCTGAAGGGCGGGGCGGTGTGGCTCCGCTATGCCGTGAGGAAGTAGGTCACCTGAACTGCCCGGGATAGCACAGATTGGCCAGTAGGACCGCGAACACCTTGGCGTCGCCGACCATGGAGTCGATGCGGGTGTACTCGTCGACCTGGTGCAGGGTCTCGTCCACGGTCTGCCACACGTAGGCGTCCCACCCGGCCCGGCGGAACCAGTTGGAGCAGGTCTGGCCGCCCACGCCGATGATGGCCGGCTCGATCCCGAGCACCCTCTTGACGGCATCCTTCAGAGCGGCCAGGCCGTCGGTCTCCAGCGAGGACGCCGGTCCCGCCAGGTCCACCCTGGACCCCTCCACGGTGATCTTGGCCCCGGTACGCTCCTCGAACACCTTGGCCAGCTTCTGCGCCGTTTCCACCACGTCCTGGGGGTCGTAGCGGGGCAGCAATCGAGCGTCGAAGAACACCACGTCCTCGCCCGGGATGGTGTTGATGTTCTCCACGTTGGCGGGCTTCTTGGTCGGCTCGAAGGTGGAGGCCGCGGGGATGAAGAGGGGGTCCTCCTCGTTGAACTTGCCGTACAGGTGGTCCCGCAGGAACAGCATGAACTCCGCGCCGACCGTCAGGGCGTTCAACCCCAGCGCCGGAGTGGAGGCGTGCACCTGCTTTCCCTTGGTCGTGATCCTCAGCCAGACGATGGACTTCTCCGCGACCTCTATTACGGAGCCCTTGTCGTCGCCGGAGTCGGGGACGTAGAACAGGTCATCCTTGCCGAAGAGGTTCTGGTCGATGAGGAACTTGATGCCGTGGTCGGAGCCGGCCTCCTCGTCGGCGACCAGGACCAGGCCGACGGACAGCTCCGGCTCCAGGCCGGTGTCCAGGAGGGCCCTGGCCGCGAAGATCGACGATATCACGGCCTGCCCGTCGTCCTCAGCCCCGCGCCCGTAGATCCTGCCGTCGACCACCTGGGGGTCGAAGGGCGGGTAGGTCCACTTCTTCTCATCCCCGGCGGAGACGGTGTCGATGTGCGAGACGATCCAGATGGTGCGGTCGCTCCTCCCCTTCCTCCTGGCTAGGATGTTCGGCCGGACCCCTGATGCGACGCGCTCGTCCGGGGAGCTGTACACCTTCACGTCCTCGAACCCGCAGAGGCGCACCACCTTCTCCAGGTGCCGCGCTCTCTCCACCTCGCCCTGCCCGCCGTTCTCCGGCCCCATGGAGGGGATGCGGAGCATGGCCTGCATCTCCTTGATCATGTCTTTGCGGTACGCCTCGACCGATGCTGCGAGCTCATCCAAGGAAGTCAGGATCCATCACCGGACATAGATGGGATGGGGTGAATAAAGCATGTTGGTCCGGACCGCACATCGTGTCGAGTGGCAGGGGCCCATGCCCGCACCCATTGAGGAGCGTGGCAGGGCAAACCGGGAGATGCAGCGGTTCGCGTTGAACTTTTTATTGTTCGTGAGAAAAATTACCAGTATGGACAATCTTTAAATCCTGGCAATGTAGAATGGCGTAGCACTATTATCCCCCGTCTCTTTCTCGCAGGGGAAAGGGACGGGTACTACTTGTAATGGTGATACTTTGGAGAGGGCAGCAGTATTGCTCGACGGAATGTATCTTCAGAACTTAGCTAACGTCCTTCAATTGAGCGGGAAGTTGGACTATCAGAAGTTCAGCGACAAGCTTTGCTATGGCTATGAACGAGCTAGGACCTACGTGTTCGATGCTCTTCCACCGGAGTCGTCCTCGTATCGGGAAAAGAAGCAACGTTTCCTCGACAGATTGTCATATCTCGACAAGTTCCAGGTTGAACTCGGATATGTCAAGGATGAAGGCCGTACTTGCCCAATATGCCAGAAGCACATACTAATCCCTCGACAGAAGAAAGTGGATATTCTCATCGCCACCCGATTAATGGAGTGCTCTTATGACGATAGGCTTGACAAAATCATCCTGGTTGCAGGCGATGGGGATTTCGTTCCTGCAGTGCAGATTGCCAAGAAGAACAAGGAGATCGCGTTGGCTTTTGCCGAAGGAGGCAGTGTCGGAGTTGCTACTGAGCTGAAAAAAGCGGTTGATCGAAGGATACGTCTTGACCGCGGTTATTTCGATGACTGCCGCATGATGGGATAAATGAGTTTGGGCCGCCAGGGATCGAGATCCTGCCGGCGGCCAGACCGGCATGCGTCTTGATCTCACTCCCGCTTTACTATCATGGACACGGCGTTGCCGCCGCCCAGGCACAGGGTCGCGAGGCCGGTGTTGGCGCCGCGGTCGTGCATGGCGTGGATGAGGGTGGTCAGCACCCTGGCGCCGGAGCAGCCGATCGGATGACCCAAAGCCACCGCGCCGCCGTTGACGTTGAAGCGGTCGTCCGGCACCTGCAGCTCCCTCTTCACCGCGACGGAGGCGGTGGCGAAGGCCTCGTTGTGCTCGAACAGGTCGATGTCCTTGATGGTCAGGTTGTTCCTCTGCAGCAGCGCCCTGGTGCACGGAATGGGGGCCTCCATGATCCACTCCGGCCTGGTGCCGGCGGTGTTGTAGTCCACGATGGAGGCGAGGGGCTTCAGCCCGCGGGACTCCGCGAACTCCCTCGATGTCACGATGACCGCGGCGGCCCCGTCGCTCAGCTGGGAAGCGTTCCCGGCGGTGACGATGCCGCCCTCCCTGAAGGCGGGCTTGAGCCTGGCAAGCGCCTCCATCGAGGTGTCCGCGCGCACGCCCTCGTCCTGCCTGAGCTCGATCTCCTCCTTCTTGCTCTTGACCTTGACGGGGATGATCTCCTTGTCGAACTTCCCGGCCTTCTGGGCCGCCGCCGCCTTAACGTGGCTCTGGTACGACAACTCGTCCGCCTCCTGCCTGGTGACGTTGAACCGCTCCGCCACGGTCTCCGCGGTGTTGCCCATGTGGCTGTCGCTGAAGGAGTCCCACAGGCCGTCCCTTACGAGGTGGTCGACAATGGTGTTGTCCCCCAGGCGGTAGCCGAAACGCCCCTCGGTCAGGAGGTAGGGGGCCATGCTCATGCTCTCCATGCCTCCGGCCACCAGGACCTCGTGCTCCCCGGCCCGTATGGAGTTCGCGGCGAGCATGACGGACTTCAGGCCGGAGCCGCAGATCTTGTTGACGTTCAGCGAGCCGATCTCGATCGGCAAGCCGGCCTTGACGGCCGCCTGCCGGGCGGGGTTCTGCCCCACTCCGGCGGACAGCACGATGCCCATGATGCACTCCTGCACATCGCTCGGCTCCAGCCCGGCCCGCTTGACGGCCGCGCCGATGGCCAACGCGCCCAGCTGGGGGGCGGTGAAGCTCTTCAGTGATCCTCCGAACTTGCCGACCGGGGTGCGGGCGGCGCTGAGTATGACGACATCTTTCACCAGATCGATCTCCTGGTTATCTCATAGAAGGAGCGATGCTCCCATCCCGGCACGCCAGAGGAGTTCCCTATAAAATATTTGCCGGTCATGACGTTCGTCATTGGTCGATGTCAGCGGCCCATCCGCGACAGCGGCATGGAGAGGTGGCGGCGGGAGCACACCGGGGGCTCGTACCATCCTGGCTTCAGGGAGCGCTCCTCCCCCTCCGTCACCGGGTCCCTCTTCTTGGTCCCGCACTCCCGGCACCGGTAGCCCTGGCCGGCCCCCACGGACTTCATCCTCCTGCCGCACTGCGGACAGGAGGGGTTGGCGACCTTGAGCCGGGACGGCGCTAGTTCCAGGACCTCCATCTTCTCGATGTTCAGCGTCCTGGGGGTCTCCCTCAGCTCCCCCAGCACCCTGACCCGGTCCCCCGGCCGCAGGGCCCGCGCCACCTGGCGGTACTCCTTGGACGGCTCGTAGGCGGCGCAGTCCACCTCCTCCCCCTGGGAGGCCAGGCGGAAGATGACGTGGCCGCCCGGGACGGTATGGGGCATGCCGGCGACCGTCCCCACGATCTCGTACGAGGAGTTCGCCTCCAGGGCGGTCCACTGGCGTATGATATGCTCGTCCGTCCCCTGGTTGGTCATGAACAGCATCCAGCGTTCCACCTCCTCCGAGGCGATGGACCGGTATGCCTCGATCAGCTCCATGGCCGAGTCCCCCCGGACGCCGTAGAGGATGGGGCAGGTGGTGTGCGGTATGATGGCCGGCCGGCCGGAGTGGTGGTCGAAGTTGTTGAAGGTGGAGGGGAACCGTTCGTCGATTAGGCTGACATCCTCGACCGAAACGTCCCTCGGAGTGCCCCAGCGGTCCCGGCGACGATACGTCAGCACCTCGTAGGTGCGGTCCATGGGCACCCACGACATCGCGCTGGCGGCGCCGATGATCCCGCGCCCGGAGTTCAGCTGGTAAGTCGTCCCGCCGACCTTCCTCACCGCTTCCAGGGCTTCTTCCTTGGTGATGATCCTGCTGACCGCCCGCCGGTACAGACCGGGGTCCGGCCTTCGTTCCGAGATCACCAGGCCGGGGTCGGAGTCGTCCAGCTGGGACCACTTGTCCATGACCCTGGAGCAGCGCTCCATTACCTCTCCGGCGTCCGGCTCCCCTGTCGAGCGGGGGTAGCAGAACACCTCCCTGCCCCCGATGCGCCCGATGGAGCGCCTCAGCCCGGCGCCGCGGCCGACCCTGAGGCAGATGGCCCCGTTGCCCCGGGTCTTCCACGGCACCGCCGGGTTCAGGCGGACCAGCCGGGGCGGTCCGATGAGGTCGAGATCCCCCATCGCCGCCACCAGCTCCGTTGCCAGGAAGGTGGTGCACATCCACGTGGAGGAATCGGTGTCGTCGGCGGCTACGTACATTATGTCGGCCTCGTAAGGAGCGTGGCCATATCAATCCTTCCCGCCGGGACCTTGGAGGATCTCCAGCTCGCGGACGAACAGGAAGCCGGGATCGTCCGACGACGGCTCTGCCACGATGCGCACCAGGGCGCCGTCCGGCGGCGCCGCCCCGGCCACGTCGAGGGGGCAGAAGGCCTTCGCGAGGTTGCCCCCGGCGTCGGTCAGGTTCAGCACATGCCCCTTCGCGGTGGTCCTCGAGCTCAGCACCAGGCAGGTGAGCTCGCCCCCGCCCTGGTCGAGGGCGGGGATGTCGTCGGCCGGCGGGGGCGAGAAGTCCGACAACAGCATGAGGGCGAGCACGGAGAGGCATGCCAGCAAGAACAAAGCATGGGGGTGGCGCCGGGCCGGGGGCATGACCCTGGAGCCGGCCCCCGGACCTTGGAAGGGCCCATTACAATCAGGCTAAGTCATTTCCCAATGTTTGAATAATCGTTCAGAGATGTCGGCACATGGCAAAGCCGTTCACGGTAGAGAAGGCCGGAGCGCTTTCTGCGGGCCTCGACCTTGTCGGGCTGATAATGTTGATCGTCAGCATCTCGGACCTGTATGGGAACAACTTCAAACAGCTGGGCGCCTGGGGCTACTGGATTCTGGGGATCGGCGCTGTCGTGCTCCTCATAGGGGCTATCTGGACCTTTACCTATCACAGGAACGTCCGCAAGTTCCGCAAGCTCATGGAAGAGAAGAGCAGGGCCGCCTTCGTCAAGCAGATGGACGACGTCGAGTACTTGGCTTGGAACCTTCCCATGAAGTATGAGCAGGAGCTCGGCCTCAAGAAGCGCGATTTCGGGCTGAAGTAAAGGGCGTGCCGCAAGAGGGGGACCCCTCTATTTCCTGTGGAACGCCTTTCCCCGATGCGCACCGGGTCTGTTACCTGACCTCGTAATCGATCCGATATCCTAGAGGCCTTCGCAGCACCGTTCTCATGCAGTGGAAACAGGGGTGCCTTTGAGGGCCACGACCCGGGAGACGATATTGGAGTGGTCCTTCTCCCGGCAGAACAGATGGACCTCCACGCTGTCGCCGTAGTCGACCGAGAGGACCTCGGTGTGGTCGTGCAGCCAGGACAGGAAGGCCTCCACCCCTTCACCATGAGGGAGCCGGAAGCGCATCTCCACGGGGAACTGGAAGGTGAGAGCGATGGCCTCGCGGAGCTGGGGCATCCCTTCCCCACTCATGGAGGATACCGCCACCACCTCCTGGCACGGCACCGTGGAAGCTGCCAGGATCGCCTTGGCGCGGACATCCCGGACCTTGTCCAGCTTGCTGAGGACGATGATTATGGAGGAGGGGTCGACCTCCGGGAACAGTATGCCAGCCGATGTTTCCAGCTTCTTGCGGAATACGTCATCCGGATCAGAGGCGTCGATCACCAGGAGCGCCAGGTCAGCGTAGTAGATCTCATCGATGGTGCTCTTGAACGACTCGATCATGAAATGCGGCAGGTCGCTGAGGAAGCCGATGGTGTCGGTAAGGAGTATCTGCTTGTTGACCCCTTCCTCGAGGCGGCCGGTGGTGGTCGACAGGGTCGAGAACATTCTATTCTCGACGAGAGAGCGCTCGTCGGCAAGGATGTTGAGCAGCGAGGATTTTCCAGCATTGGTGTAGCCGGCGATGGCGACGGTGCAGAAACCTCTCTTCTTTCTCTGGTCCCTTCTCAGGGAGCGGTCCCGGTCCATCTTGGCGAGCTCCTGCTCTACTCTGCTGAGCTGGCGACGGATAAGCTCGTAGTACGCGTCGGTCTCGTACTCGCCGGCGCCGAGGAAGCCGGGGTGCTCGCCGGACTTGGCGTTGTGGACCCATTCTCTCAGGAAGGGGATCTCGTAGCGTAGCCGCGCCCGGAGGACCTGCAACCTTGCTTCCCTGGAGAAGGCCCTGGTAGAGAATATGTTGAGGACCAGCCTGATCCTGTCGACGCACTCGACCTTGAGCTCGTTCTCCAGGAGATAATGCTGGGACGGCCTGAGGTCGCCGTTGATGAGAAGGACCTGTACGGGGCGCTCCTTCAGGAGCTTCTTCAGCTCTTCCAGCTTTCCCTTGCCCACGAAAGTGTTCCTGGCGGGACCGCGCCTCCTCTGGATCGACTCGTAGAGGACCGAATACCCGGCCGACCGGGCAAGGTCCTCGAACTCAAGCAAATCCTCGGTCAATGTGACTATCGCCGCAGTCCGCTCCTCGTCCCGATGGTCGTTCTCGTTCGCTGTCATTCTCTTTCTTCCTTCTCTTCTCTATATATTAACGTAAGTAGTTTCTTCGTCTAACGTCTCACACTTCTTCCGAAAACGCACGTTCCCGGTATCCGATGGATGCTGATGTAGGTATCTGGATGTTTCGCTCCCTCCCTCATCCCCCCGTCTCATCGCGTCAAGAACGTCTCGATCGGGAGCCGCGCCCCGTTCGTCCACGTCGTCGGGGGGGCTCCGCCCGGGTCGGGGGTGGCGAGATCGCGTTCCAGTGGAAATAAAGGGGTGGGGGTCTCCCGGCATCACGTCCGCGCGGCGTCCGACGCACGCCTGGGGAGTGCCGGGAGAAAAACTACATTAGCAACTTCCTCTATACGACGGATTACCGAGGTCCTGCCGATTTCCAATGGAACATGTGGGGTAAGGGTGGTACCTTCTGGCAGGACCTGTGGGGGCGGCTATTTGGAAGAGAACATATTCCAACCATACTTGAACTCGAAGCGCATTTTCCAGCGCAACCGTGAGATCCTCAGATCGTCGTACATCCCGGACGAGCTGCCCCACCGCAAGGAGCAGATCAACCAGCTCGCCTCGATCCTGGTCACCGCCCTCAAGGGCGACCGGCCGTCCAACGTCCTCATCTTCGGCAAGACCGGGACGGGAAAGACCGCCTCGGTGAAGTACCTGGAGAAGGAGATAAAGAAGGCCGACTCCCAGTTCAACCGCGTTCACTACCTGTACATGAACTGCGAGGTGGTGGACACTCAGTACGGTGTCCTGCAGAACATCGGCAACACCTTCTTCACCGATGACAAGTTCAAGGACCGCATCCCCTTCACTGGCTGGAGCACCGAGCGTGTGTACAACATCCTACGGGAGAAGATCGATGAGACCAACAGGGTCGTGATCATCGTCCTGGACGAACTGGACAAACTGGTGTACAAATCCGGCGACGACGTCCTCTACCATCTCTCCAGGATCAACGACGACCTCCAGAACGCCAAGGTATCGCTCATCGGCATCTCCAACGACCTCAAGTTCACCGAGTTCCTCGATCCTCGCGTGAAAAGCCGCCTGGGCGAGGAGAAGATGGTGTTCCCGCCGTACAATGCCGAGCAGCTGAGGGATATCCTGAACCAGCGTTCCGATCTCGCGTTCTACCAGGGCGTCATCGACCCCAGTGTGCCCCCGCTCTGCTCGGCCTTGGCCGCCCAGGAGCACGGGGACGCCCGCAGGGCCCTCGACCTTTTGAGAGTGGCGGCGGAGATCGCCGAGCGCAACGGGGACGACAAGGTCACCGAGGCGCACGTGTACAAGGCCAAGAACAAGATCGAGCTGGACTGCGTTACGGAGGCGATACGCACGCTGCCGACGCAGTCGAAGCTGGTGCTCATGGCCATCATGCTCCAGGAGGAGAGGGGAGAGGGCCGGCTGACCACCGGGGACGTGTACGAAACGTACCGGGAGATAAGCCAGATCGTCAGCGTGACCGTGCTCACGCAGAGGCGCGTCACCGACCTCATATCCGAGCTGGACATGCTGGGCATCATTCATGCCCGGGTGAGGTCCTTCGGCCGCGGGGGGCGCACCAAGGAGATAGAGTCCTCCGTGCCGGTGGTGGAAACGAAGAAAATCCTGGAGGAGGACGAGATCCTCCAGGGCATCAAGAACTACCGGCCCAAGAACCAGACCACCCTGATCTGATCATCTTTTGCCCTTCAGCCTGGTCCACAGGCGCCTGGTGCTGAGCTTCCCGGTCCATCCGAACATGTGCACGCCCCGCTTCTTCAGCAGGGTATTGGCGGTGTCCAGCACGATCGGCACCCCTATGACCACGCCCAGAGTGATGAACAGGTTGGTCTGGCTGTTCGGCGGGGTGTATTCCGGCGCGGTGCCGGTGAACCACAGCTTCAGCAGCCCGAACCAGGGCAGCTCGCCGCGGGCCTTGCCGATGACCCAGTCCCCCTCGATGGGCTCCTTGACGGAAAGGAATCCCTGATCGTACCGGCCTATGTTGCCGCCCTGGTTGTTGGTGTACCAGTTGTTGTCCCCCATGGTGATGAGGCCGCCGTGCGCGTTGCTCCCCATGGTATCCAGCATGGCGTTGAGGTCGATGCTCACGGTGACCTCGGCATACCCTACATCGTACAGGATCAGGAACCCTTGGAGGTTCCACACCTGTTGCGGCCCGGGGGACACCGACCACGCATCATCTGGAAGGTCCAGCAGCGATGGCACGTCGAACCCGCCCCCCGTCTCGTTGTACTCCAGCTCCACTATGGCCCGGTGTATGATGGGCTTGGCCATGCCTGACTTGTAGTAGATCACCACGTCCCCGTACTCGCCGTAGGTCTCGAAACCCGACGTGGCGCCCTCGACGTAAGTCACCACGTCACCGAGGCCGTTCACCTCTTTCACGATGACGATATCCCCGGTGTCGATGGCCCCGATGCTGCTGGGGCCGACGTAGTCGCTGGCCTGGTAAGCGTCATGCTGCATGCTCTTGGACTCTATGACCACCAGGGGCGGCCAGATGCCGCTGTAGGCGAAGATGGCGCCGAGGATGATGATGAAGATCAGGGGGGCCACGATGAAGGCCTTAAGCGATGATAATAAGGAACTGGTCTGCTCCCCCTCGGACACGAGCGCACAAGGGATATAATGAGTATAAAATCGTTCCCTACACGGTCACACTACCTGCTCGGAAATCTAGATATGGTCGGTAGCGAATGGGATGACCAATGAACGGCAGGCCGGACAACGATACCTACTTCATGCGCATGGCCGAGCTGGTGGCCACCCGGTCCACCTGCCTGCGCCGGAACGTGGGCGCCGTCATAGTGAAGGAGAAGCGGGTCCTCACCACCGGGTACAATGGGGCCCCCAAAGGCCTCAAGCACTGCGCCGAGGTCGGCTGCGTCAGGCTGGTCAACCACATTGAATCAGGGACGCGCCACGAGCTGTGCCGGGGGGTCCACGCCGAGCAGAACGCGGTCATCCAGGCGGCCTACTTCGGCGTGAGCGTCAAGGATGCCAGCATCTACATCACCAACTTCCCCTGCGTGCTGTGCGCCAAGATCCTGGTCAACGCCGGGATCAGGGAGATAGTGTACAAGGACGACTACGTCGATGAGCTGTCGAGGAAGGTCCTTGAGGAGAGCAAGGTCGAGGTACGCCGCTACAGCGGCCCCGACCCTCTCACCCCGTGCCCATGAGGGTACTTCGAGCGGCTCTCTGCAACCCTGCCGAGCAGAGTCCGATGGTCCATCAAAAAGGCCTTTATAGCATCAACAAGTTCGCTTTTTTTAGAACAGCCAACCAGGCTGATGGGTCCAACTGACTAAGTCGGAACCCTTTAAATATCAGGAGTATATTCCCATCAAACCTTCCGGAGAGAGAGCTGTGGGCAAATCTGAGACACTTCTCCAAGTAAAGGACGCTGAGGCTAAAGCCAAGCTTTTGATCGAGCAGGCCGATGAGAAGCAAAGGGCCATCATCGCCGCCGCTCGAAGGGATGCGGCTGACAGGATCCAAAAGGCCGAGAGCGCCTCAAAGGCCAACAGCGAGTCCCAGCTGGCTGAGGAAAAGCGTATCCTCGCCATCCAAAGGGACGAACTGCTGAAGAAGGGGACCGGAGAATCGAACATCCTTGGCACCAAGGCCAATGACAGGGTTCCCAAAGCGAAAGCCTACATAAGGCAACATCTTGAGAGGACCTTCGATGTTTCTGCCGGAACCAATGAGTAGGATCTTGGTCGTAGGGACCAAGGACAAATTGCCGGCGACCGTGAACCTTCTCTATAGCCTGGAGAAGGTCCACGTTATTGATTTCTCTCCCGAGACGGAAGGCTTCACTCTCGGAGCGCCGCTCCCGGAGGCCTCCGACGCCTCGCACAAGCTTCTCAAGCTGCGGTCCGCTGAAAAGGACCTTGACATCGTGCCTGTAAAGGGAGGGGAGTGCATGCCGGTCTCCAAGGTCAAGGCCGACCTCGGTTCGACCGTCGCGGAGATCGAGTCCGACGTCCAGTCAGTGGCCGAGTCGAAAAATACCCGACAGGGTCAGCTGAACGAGATGGAGGGCCGTCTGGCCGCTCTCCGGCCTTACCGGAGCATCCCCCTGGACCTTGAGGCTTACAGAGGCTATAGCTGCCTCAGCGTGATCACCGGCAACGTCCACTCCGATCCCGAACCGGGCCTGAGGGATGCGCTCAACGGCGAATACGAGCTCTTCACCACTGAGGACGGTACTTTCATCGCCTTGTTCGTGCCCATCGCCATGGCCGAAGAGGCCCAGCGTGTCCTCGCCCAGTATGGGTTCTCTCAGACCGCGGTGCCCGACGGGACGGGCAACCCCCGTGAAGTGGCCTCCAAGCTGGAGGCCGACATCTCATGCGCCAGAAAGGACCTCGAAGAGACCGAGCAGAAGCTATCCGAGCTGCGGGAGAAGCATGCCGCCGCGATCCTCGCTTCCGACGAGTACCTGAGCATCGAGGTGGAGAAGGCCGAACTGCCCATCCGCATGGGCGCTTCCGCACATTCCTTCATCCTGGAGGCCTGGGTCCCCACCAGGTCCTTCGACGATATCTGCAAGGCCTTCTCCGATAGTTTTGGCGATTCCATTCACATTGAGGTGCTGGAGAACAAGGAGCGGAAGCATCATGAGGAGCCCGCGGAGGAGCACGAGGATGTGGGCATGTTCGCCACCGATGAGGGCAACGAGCCTGCTTCCGAGGAGGCCCCGGTATCACTGAAGCACGGCAAGCTCGCCGGCCGCTTCACTTACTTTACGAACTTGTATTCCACTCCAAGCTACAATGAGATCGACCCCACCATACTGCTGTCGATCTTCTTCCCGCTATTCTTCGGGTTCATGGTGGGTGACGTGGGGTACGCCATCCCGTTCATCATCCTCGGCGCACTGGGCCTGAAGATGTGTGTCAGCAAGGACTGGCGCGCCATCGCCACCATGTTGTTCTACGGCGGTTTGTGGTCCGCCTTCTTCGGATTGTTCCTGTTCGGCGACATGATGGGCATCGAGTTCACCAATGTCCACTCCGGAGGCTCGGAGGGCATGTGGTCCGTCACGTGGGCCGAGCTTCTCGGCATCGATATCCCCCATACGCTTTTCACCATCGGCGGTTTCGATGTGAACCTTGGGTACGTTACCAAGCTGGGCAACGTCACGCTGCTGCTGTACGCGACCTTGTGGGTCGGCCTCGCCCACCTGATCTTCGGGCTGATCCTGGGCATGTATAACATCGCCATCCGCCACGGCATAAAGCATGCCATCATGGAGAAGGGATCGTGGCTGATGATCTTCCTGGGCTTCGCCTGCTTGCTCCCCGTCATCATCGACGTGTTCATCAGCGGCCATGATCTGATAATCACCGAGAACATCGGGTTCCTGCTGGGCATAGGGCTCTTCATAGCCGGCCTCGTGCTGGCGGTCGTGGGAGAGGGCGGGATCGTCCTCATGGAGATCCCGGAGGTCCTCAGCAACGTGATATCCTATGCTCGTCTGGCAGCGATAGGGATGTCCAAGGCCGGAATGGCCCTGGCGTTCAACTACATGTCCATCGGGATGCTCGCGGCCGGCGTCGGCGGGGCAGCTTCGGCCACGGACGTGCTCATACTGATAGCCGCTCTTGCCATATTCGTCGTCGGTCACCTGATGATCTTCATCATGGCGATAATCTCGGCCGGCATACACGGCATAAGGTTGCAGTATGTCGAATTCTTTAAGAAATTCTATACCGGAGGCGGGTTGGAGTTCAACCCCTTGAAGATTAACCGCAAGTACACAGTGGAGGAATGAAAATGGTAGCAGAGATTGGATTGATAGCAATAGGCGCTGGAATCGCGATTGGACTGGCTGGGCTCGGCACTGGTATCGCTCAGTCGAACATCGGTGCTGCGGCCATCGGAATGGTCGCCGAGGATGAGAAGAAGCTCGGTAAGGGCCTGGTCCTGATGGCTCTTCCGGAGACGATCGTTCTCTTTGGTTTCGTCATTGCTGCCCTGCTATGGTTCCTCAAGTAAAGGGGATTCATATCATCGAGAGGCTTGTGAATGGCATTGGATAAAGTAGCCAACGAGATCCTGGAGAACGCACAGCAGGAGGCCAACCTCCGCATCCAACGGGCCGAGGAAGAAAGGGCCAGGATAATGAAGGACGCCGACTCCGAGATCGAGAAGATTCAGAGGCAGGAAGAGAAGGACCTCCAAGAGGCCATCCTTCGCATGAGGCGGCAGGAACTGTCCAGTGCCGAACTGGAGGCCAAAAAGGTCGTCCTCAACAAAAGGAAGGAGGTCCTGAACAGGACCTTCGAGGAGACGCTCCAGGACCTTTCGGCGATGGGCCCCAAAGAGAAATCCGCCCTGTACAAGAAGATACTGGCCGAGGGCAAGAAGGTCATCTCCCGCCCCAAGGTGTACTGCCCCACGGGCGAGGCCGACCTACTGGCCGGTCTGCGGGGGGCCGCCTCGCTGACCGAGATCGACATGGAGCCCGGCCTGCTCATCGAGAGCGAGGACGGGACGGTGCGGCTGGACCTCCGCTTCCGGACCATCCTGGAAAGCATCTGGGACAAGGAGCTGAAGAACGTATCGAACATATTGTTCGAGTGAGAGCACTGGGTGAATAAATGATTGGACTAGGTCGTAAAAGAGGCAACTACGCGTACGCGACCGCGAGGGTCAAAGCACAGAAGAGCCTCCTGCTGACCAAGGACAACTACCCGAAGCTGCTGATGATGGACCTCAACGAGATAGGCAGGTTCATGGGGGAGACCCAGTACAAGGTGGAGATGACCGAGCTGGCCTCCCAGTACTCGGGGGTCGACCTCATTGAGCTTGGCACTTCTCGGAACCTCGCGCGCACGTACCGGACCATCATCGGGTTCTGCACCGGGGAGCTTAAGGAAATGATAGCCTCCTACCTCATGAGGTGGGATGTCTGGAACATCAAGACCATCTTGCGCGGCAAGCACTCCGGCGCGACCCAGGAGGAGATCCTGGAGGACCTGGTCCCCGCCGGCATACTGGACGAGGAGTACCTCAAAGGCCTCCTTGCCCTGGACGGCCCGTCCGAGGTCCTGGACGCCCTCCGCAAGAAGGGCGGGTTCGGCGTACCGGAGGACGTGGTGGCAACGTTCGAGAAGAGCGGCACCATAGCGCCGGTGGAGGACTATCTTGACAAGATATACTATGTCAAGCTTCAGGACGCCATATTGCCCAACACCAAGCCCAAGAAGCTGTTCCTGACGTTCATAGAACGTGAGATAGACGTGTCCAACCTGAGGACCCTGCTCAAGCTGAAGCAGGCCGGTCTGCCCCTGGACAAGGTCCGCCCCTACTTCATCGAGGGCGGCAGATACCTGAACGTCAAGGAGCTCAGCAGGCTGGCCGCGATAGACTCGTTCGACCAGATGGTCGACGAACTTTCCAAACTTCCCTTCTACGACGACATCAAGGAGGGTCTGGACAAGGCCAAGAGGACCGGGTCCCTCAACGATGTCATGCTGAGCTTGCAGAAGTACCTGACCAAGGAGGCGGAGAGCTTCTCCCTCCTGTACCCGCTATCGGTCCTGCCGGTGATCAACTATATTATCAGGAAGAAGGTCGAAGTGGACAACCTCAGGATAATCGCCCGCGGAAAGGCCTCCGGGATGGACCCTGATGTCATAAAGAACCTGCTGGTGATCTGATGGAGTTCGCGGTTCTGGGTCGTGAAGAGTTCGTGCTGGGTTTCCGCCTGGCAGGAGTTACTAGAGTTTACGCCGTGCAGCCGGAGGGGTTCGAAGAGGCCATCCTGTCGATCATAGACGACAGCTCCGTGGGCATTCTGGCGGTCGATGCGAAGGACCTGTCGAGAGTGTCGGCCAACACCCGCAGGAAGGCGCTGGAGAGCATCTCCCCGGTCGTCATCCAGGTAGGCGGCGACGAGGGCGACCTCAGGGAGAAAGTGAAGAGCGCTATTGGCGTTGATCTGTACAAGACCGAGAGGGATTAAAATGGCAAAGCAAGGAGAGATCTACAGAGTAGCCGGACCAGTGGTGACCGCGACCGGCATCTCCCCCAAAATGTATGATGTCATGCAGGTCGGGGAAGAGGGCCTGATGGGGGAGGTCATCAAGATCTCCGGCGACAAGACTATCATCCAGGTTTATGAAGAGACCTCGGGCCTGAGGCCCGGGGAGAAGGTCATCGATACCGCCCAGCCCCTGGTGGCCGAGCTCGGCCCCGGTTTGCTGAGCAGCGTGTACGACGGCATTCAGAGGCCCCTGCCGGTCTTGATGAAGACCATGGGCGACTTCATTACCAGGGGGGTCTCCGCTCCCGGTCTGGACCACAGCAAGAAGTGGGAGTTCGTCCCCGTGGCCAAGAAGGGCGACAAGGTGGGCCCCGGCGCCGTCCTCGGCACCGTGAAAGAGTTCTACATGACCCACAAGATCATGGTCCCCAGCGGCGTCCGCGGCGTCGTCGGCGACATCCGCGGCGGCAACTACACCATCGACGAAGTGGTGGCCAACGTCGGCGGCAAGGACCTCACCATGCTGCAGAAGTGGCCCGTCCGTAACGGCAGGCCCTTCGGCAAGAAGCTGCTTCCGGACATTCCTCTCATCACCGGCCAAAGGGTGCTGGACACCATGTTCCCCCTGCCCAAGGGCGGCACCGGCGCCATCCCCGGGGCCTTCGGGACCGGGAAGACCGTCACCCAGCAGCAGCTGGCCAAGTGGTCCGACGCCGAGATCGTCGTCTACATCGGATGCGGCGAGCGCGGCAACGAGATGACCGAGGTCCTGGCGACCTTCCCCGAGCTGGAGGATCCCCAGACCGGCGAGCCTCTCATGCAGAGGACCGTTCTCATCGCCAACACCTCCAACATGCCTGTGGCGGCCCGTGAGGCCTCCGTTTACACCGGCATGACCATCGCCGAGTACTACAGGGACATGGGCTACAACGTGTCCCTTATGGCTGACTCCACCTCCCGGTGGGCCGAGGCCATGAGGGAGATATCCTCCAGGCTTGAGGAGATGCCCGGCGAGGAAGGCTTCCCCGCCTACCTCGCCGCCAGGCTGTCCGAGTTCTACGAGAGGGCCGGCCGCACCGAGAACCTCAACGGCACCACCGGTTCCGTCTCCGTGGTGGGCGCGGTCTCCCCGCCCGGCGGCGACGTGTCCGAGCCCGTCACGCAGAACACCCTGCGTATCGTCAGGGTGTTCTGGGCCCTGGACTCCAAGCTCCGTGAGAGGAGGCACTTCCCTGCCATCAACTGGCTGACCTCCTACTCCCTGTACACCAACAACCTGGACCCCTGGTACAAGGCCAACGTGGCCGAGGACTTCCCCGCCCTGAGGCAGTGGGCCATGGAGGTCCTGCAGCGCGAGGCCGAGCTTCAGGAGGTCGTGCAACTAGTCGGGTCGGACGCCCTTCCGGACGAGCAGAAGATGACCCTGGAGGTGGCGAGGATGATCCGTGAGATCTTCCTGCAGCAGAACGCCTACCACAAGGTGGACACCTACTGCCCCATGCCCCGCCAGTACACCTACATGAAGCTGATAAGGCACTTCGCCGACCTTTCCACCAAGGCGGTCGACTCCGGCGCCTCCGTGGACGCCATCATCGCCCTCCCCGTCAGGAACAGGCTGGCCAAGTCCAAGTTCGAGGACAACATCGACCAGGAGCTGAGCGCCATCATCGACGAGATGGATGGCCAGTTCGAGAACCTGGGGGGTTAATCCATGAGCATCGTTTCCAAGGAGTACCGCACCATTTCGCAGATCGCCGGACCGCTGGTGTTCGTCGAGAAGACCGAGCCCATCGGCTACCAGGAGCTGGCCACCGTGACCATGCCCGACGGGTCCCAGAAGAGGGGCCAGGTGCTTGACACCTCCGAGACCGCCGTGGTCATCCAGGTGTTCGAGGGCACCTCGGGCATCGAGAGGGCCGCCGGGGTCAAGTTCCTCGGCGAGACCATGAAGATGCCGGTGTCCAAGGACATGCTGGGCAGGATCCTGAACGGTGCCGGCGACCCCATCGACGGCGGTCCCGCCATCACTCCCGAGCAGCGCCTTGACATCAACGGCGCGGCCATCAACCCGTGGGCCCGCGCGGAGCCGAAGGAGTTCATCCAGACCGGTATATCCTCCATTGACGGGATGAACACCCTGGTGCGTGGGCAGAAGCTGCCCATCTTCTCCGGGTCCGGCCTGCCGCACAACGACGTGGCCCTGCAGATCGCTCGTCAGGCCAAGGTGCGCGGCTCCGATGAGGAGTTCGCCGTGGTCTTCGCCGCCATGGGCATCACCGCCGAAGAGGCGCAGTACTTCATGGCCGACTTCGAGAGGACCGGCGCCCTGAAGCGCGCGGTGGTCTTCATGAACCTAGCCGACGACCCCGCCATCGAGAGGATCGTCACTCCGAGACTGGCGCTCACCACCGCCGAGTACCTCGCCTTCGAGCTGGACATGCACGTGCTGGTCATCCTGACCGACATCACCAACTACTGCGAGGCTCTGAGGCAGATCGGCGCCGCTCGTGAGGAAGTGCCCGGCCGCCGTGGCTATCCGGGGTACATGTACACCGACCTGGCCAACCTGTACGAGAGGGCCGGCCGTATCAAGGGAAAGAAGGGCTCCATCACCCAGATCCCCATCCTGACCATGCCGGGCGACGATATCACTCACCCCATTCCCGACCTCACAGGCTACATCACCGAGGGACAGATAGTGGCGTCGAGGGACCTCCTCCGCGCCGGCATCTACCCGCCCATCAACGTGGGCGCTTCCCTGTCCAGGCTGATGAACGCCGGTATCGGTCCCGGGCTGACCCGCGAGGACCACAAGGCCGTCTCGGACCAGTGCTACGCCGCCTACGCCGAAGGCCGTGACCTCAGGGGTCTCGTCGCCATCGTCGGGAAGGACGCTCTCTCGGAGAGGGACCGGAAGTTCCTGGACTTCGCCGATGCCTTCGAGAACAAGTTCGTGAGGCAGGGCAAGGACGAGGACAGGGATATCGAGACCACCCTTGAGATCGCGTGGGAGCTCATCGCCATCCTGCCGGAGAACCAGCTGTCCAGGATCGACAGGAAGTACATCGAGAAGTACCACCCCGCCCACAGAAAGAGTGAGTGAAAATGCCGGTGAACGAGGTCAAGCCAACCCGGTCTGAGCTGCTCGAGGTCAAGCGCAAGATAAAGCTGACCAAGTCAGGCTACAAGATCCTCAAGATGAAGAGGGATGGCCTGATCCTCGAGTTCTTCAAGATCCTGGAGCAGGCCAAGCAGATACGCGAGAAGGTGACGAAGGACCACGCCGCGGCCATGGACCGCATCGCCGTGGCCCAGTCCGTGGACGGCGCCATCGCCGTCAAGTCGGCGGCCTTCGCTCATCGCGCGCATCCCGAGATCTCCCTGCGCTCCAAGAACGTCATGGGGCTGGTGGTGCCGGAGATCGAGACCAACAGCATCAAGAGCACCGTGGACCAGCGCGGCTACGGTGTGATCGGCACCTCCACCTACATCGACGAAGCGACCACGGCATTCGAGAACCTGGTGGAGACGCTGGTGCAGGCGGCCGAGGTCGAGACCACCATGAAGAAGCTCCTGGACGAGATCGAGAAGACCAAGAGGCGCGTCAACGCTCTGGAGTACAAGGTCATCCCTGAGCTCCAGGAGGCCGAGGGTTTCATCGAGCTCCGCCTCGAGGAGATGGAGAGGGAGAACATCTTCAGACTGAAGCGCATCAAGGACAAGGCCGAGGCGAAAGGTGAAATCTCTTCGTAAATATTTTGACTGGAACGATCCAGCGGGCCGGGGGCGGCTGCTCAAGGCCTTCTGGATAATATCCCTTTTCATGGTCGTTCTGGGGTACCTGATAATAGTCTACCTGCTGTTCAGATGATGCGCCGCATCAGCTGAAGTCGAGCATCTTGGCCCTGCCGGTGCCGAGGTGCACTATCGGCAGCTTCCCGGGATCGGGATTGAAGTTGTGCATCCTCTGGAACGGCGTCTGGGCCTGCCAGGTGGACGCGCATATGAGCTTCACCCCGCGGTAGTCGGTGATGCCGGCCCCGTGCACATGGCCGGCCACGAAGATGTCCGGCACCTCGTCGATCACGAGGTAATCCTCCTTCTCCGGGGCCATCGCCGTCCTCCCGCCGTACAGGGGGGCGAGGTGCCTGCGCTTCAGCATCTCCTTCATCCCCTCCAGGGGGTTGTTGTAGTTGAGCCCCTGGACCGCGCCGACCCAATCATCCAGGCTGCGGCCGTGGTACGACAGTATCTTGCGGTCCTCCACCTCGAAGTAGCAGGGGTTGCCGACGAAGAGGATGGAGGAATCGAACATATTGACCAGTTCCTTGGGGAAGGTGGGCTGCGGCTCGGCCGGCCGGACGGCGTCGTGGTTGCCCGGCTGCACCATCAGCTTGATGCCGTCGGGCACCTCCTTCAGCAGCTCGGCCAGGGCCTGGTACTGCATGAAGATGTCATCGATCTCCAGTTCCTCCTCCTGGCCGGGGAATATGCCGATGCCGTCGACCACGTCGCCCGGCACTACCAGGTACTGGATCTCGTCCTTGCCCTCGGTCTTGAGCCAGTGCATCATGTTGTCCCACGGCGTCTTGAGGAAGGTGTTGGAGCCGACGTGCACGTCGGACATGAAGGCGATGGACGCGGACGAATCGCTCGGCTGCATCCCGCCCCCCCGCAGCGGCACGTCGGGGCGTATCAGCTCGTTGAGGACGACCATGTCCCCCTTCTTGGCCGACTTCCCCACGATGCCGATGACCTCGTCGGACACGATGCTGTCCTGGGCGAAGGGGTTGTCCTTGAGTATCAGGACGGGGCAGCGGCCCTCCTCGTCCTCCACCTCGATGAGCTTGTGCCCGTTCTTGGTGGTGCGGACCTCGTTGACCATCCCGATCATGCGGACCTCGCGGTCGAACTTGGTGGCCTTGGCCACGGACACGCACCCGGCCAGCTCGTGCCGCCTGGCCAGCATCCTCTTGATCTTCTTGAAGCGGTCGTTGAAGCACCGTGCGAAATCGATGATGTTGCCCTCGCAAGTGGAGTTCCCGGTGATGTCCTTGAGGACCTTGATCTCCGAGCAGGTGATGCGCGTCGGGACCGTGGGGCCGTTCCTCAGCTCGTGCAGCGCCTCGGGGACCACCGGCGCCGGCACGGACGGCGAGGGGCGGAACCCGTGGATGTGCTCCGCCGTCAGGACCAGAGGCTGCTGGGTCATCGAGGCCAGCACTGATCGGGTGAAGCCCAAGGGGTCATCGGTGGCTAGGACCAGCTCCGCGGCCTCGGGCTCCAGTAAAATGCCCTCGTTGGCAAGCTCATCAAGAATCCGGTCCCTCATCCCGCTACCTTAACTCATTCACGCCTAAATAGGTATTAGCAAATTTCTGTCAACCTAAAACTGCACCCTCGGCCGCCTGCTGAACTATAGCTAAGTCGGGCCAACATGTCACAAGCTAATTAGCTATAAACTCGCTCACTTAGCTAAAAAGATCAACAGGCCATTCAATGACCAGCAGTTCAAATTTTTAAATAACACGGTAGCCCCAGTGGGCTGGCCATCTAAGACGATCCAATCTCCGACAGTCGAGCGCGGTCCCGGCACTCGACCCCCCGGCATCTCTCATCATTCCAGAGCAAAAATCCCCGCTCGAAACAGTTAAAGACGTGGCAGCGCCATAGATGCCAGCCATGCCCAAGATAACCGCCCAGGCCAGATCGTACCCCACCGAGGACCGGGAGAAGGTGCGCCAGTCCCTGCTGGCCATATTCCCCGGCAGCGAGGTCGAGGAGACCGAGAAGGGGCTGACGGCCATCACCATGTCGGGGGACAAGCTCCGGCAGATCATACTTGACACTCACATCCGCGATTCCGCCCGGTCCGTCATGCTGCGCGGCAGGGACGGCAGCTCCACCAAGTTCCGCCTGAACAAGCAGGCCGCGCTCATGGGCAAAGTGTCGTTCCTGGAGGGCGGCGCCGCCCTGGGCGGCATCGACGTCACCGTGGAGGATGACGACATTGACGGGGCCATCGACTTCCTGGCCGAGAGCACCTTGGACGGGAGAGGATCGGAGGACGAGGAATGATCGCCGCGTCATCGCCGTACTTTTCCATGATCCCCTTCCCCGAGGCCCTGGAGAAGGTGGCGTCTAAGTTCCGGGCCTGGGAGATCGTGGCCGAGGGCCTCCACCGCCTCCCGGACATAGAGAGGCAGTTCCTCGAGCTGACCCCATCGTACGATCTGGAGTTCTCGGTCCACGCCCCCATGAGCGACATCAACATCGGCTCGCTGAGCGTCAAGATGAGGGAGGCGTCGATGACGGAGCTCAGGGGGAGCATGGAGGCCGGCCGCCGCATGGGCCTCGACCTCTTCACCGTCCACCCCGGGTTCCTCACTCCGCTGGGCTTCGTGGCGCAACAGAAGGTCAGGGAGACCACCCGCTCTTCCCTCGAGCAGCTGGACAAGTTGTCACGCGAGCTGGGGGTGAGGATAGCGTTCGAGAACATGCCGAAGGCGCCGACCTGCCTGGCCTCCACGCCCCAGGACCTGGCGTGGTTCATCGAAGGCACCGACCTCGGCATCTGCTGGGACATCGGGCACGCCAACACCATGGGCCTGGTGGAGGAGTTCCTGGAGCTGCAGGACCGCTTCATCAACATGCACGTCCACGACAACATGGGGCAGTGGGACGAGCACCTCCCGGTCGGCAGCGGCACCGTGGACTTCCCCAAGGTGCTCAAGGGGCTGCGCAACTACCGCGGGCGGTACGTGGTGGAGTCGCGCGGCTTCGAGGACGGGGTGCTCGGCAAGGAGAGGCTCGAAGCGCTTCTCTAACTCTTGCCGCACTTAGTGCACTTCAGCTCCCCGTTCTCGTAGGTGGCCTCGGTGTTGCCGCAGTGGGGGCAGATGTACCCTATGGCGGTGGGGTCGCGGGGCCGTTGGGGCTGCTGCGGGGGGACCGGCGGCGCCTGCGCTGCGGGGGGCTGCCACTGCTGATATCCCTGTGGATGTGACGGCGCCTGGGGCTGGTATGGGGGTGCCTGCTGGTACGGCGGGTACTGCTGCGGCGGATACGCCTGGACCGGCTGGGGCGCCTGCATGGGGGCGTCCGGCCACACCTTCCTCCCGATGATCCACCCTATCCCCCTGGCGGCGTACCTGATCAGGTAGGGGATGCCGATGAAGATCCAGGCGATCATGAGAAGGCCAATGGTCAGGGTCAGGCCGGTGCTGTCGGGGAAGACGCTGAGCGGTATGCTCAGGTAGTCGAGCATGAAGTGCAGCATGATGGAGGCGTACAGGCCCAGCTTCAGGAAGAGATAGCCGAACGCCAAGCCGCCCACTATGGCGGGGATGACCTTGTAGAAATCCCAGGAGAACACGTGGGCCAGGCCGAACATGGTGGACGAGAACGCCAGGAAGAACGCCTCCTTCCGGCCGATGGAGAACCCTCCTCCCAGGAAGTACCGGTGCCACTTCTTCATGCCCCTGTCGGCCTTCCCGGAGCTGATGACGTAGTCGACGATCAGCAGGGGTATTCCGATGAGCAGGACGCGGGAGATCAGTTCCTCCCATACTGAAGCGTGGGCGAAGCTGTACAGGAGCGTCCACACTTCTCGGGAATTAAAGTCCGGGGTGGAGGGGGTGGCGCCTCCCGTTGTCACCATCAGGTTGAATATTATGTTGAAGGAGATCACCGCCATGAACACGGTGGCGATGACGTACAGGGGGCTGTGGCCGCCCTTGGGCTCCTTGAACGCGAGCTCGTCGGCCGCGGGGCGGACGCTCTTTTTCATCATCCACAGGAACGAGGCGGTTATGGCCACGGCCAGGAAGGCATAGTAGAGGAAGAAGGAGATGCCGCCCCCCAGCTCGTAGATGGGGACGATGAAGGGGACGATGACGTAGAGGGTCACGTGCATGTCCAGGTGCGGGTAGACCAGACCCATGCCCCACAGCAGGATGACGACGTTGACGGCGGTGAGGATGAGAAGGGCTAGCGCGCTCCAGCTCCCTATCCCCCGCCCCAGGTCGCGGATGCCGAACGTCTTCGGAGGGACGTACGGCGCGTAGTAGGCGGGAGCGCTCGGAGCGGGAGGCGGCGTCATGGGGCCGTTCTGGTCCTGGCCGCATCGCGGGCAGAACCTGGAGTCCGGGGAGAGCTCCCTGCCGCAGCTCTTGCAGAACCGCTTCCGGCCGGAGGGGACATCCTCACCTGCCTCTGGACACATGCTCATTCAATCTGTTGGGTGCTATATCTAGCTAACTATCTTAGTCCCGGGAAATCGCCCAGCGGGTTCCGGGGTCTCGGAAGCATCCCCGTAACCAAAACGTTTATCCCCTCTCCGTGGACTTCGAGCATATCGCCAATTAAAGGAGGTTACGTACAATGGATGAGGAAAGCGGCCCCGGTCGCAAGGTAGAGTTCGAGACCGTCAGCTCGGAGAAGATCACTTTCGGAAAGACCAATTTCATCGAGGTGGCCCGGAAGCGGGCGGTGTCCAAGGACGGCGCCACCGAGTTCATATCCCTGTCCAGGGGCTACACGCTCAGGGACGGCTCGGAGCGCTACAAGAAGTCGCTGACGATCCCCGACGACCAGGACATCAAGGACTTCATCATCGAGCAGCTCGGCAAGATCTGAATCAACCTTTGTCCAGGATGAGCTCCAGGTACGAGCTCCTTTCCGTCTTTTCCAGTCCCAGCTCTTTCATCAGAGCGCGGATCATGGCCTTGCCCTCTTCGATCTCGCGGTCCTGCACTTCTAGCTCGACGAACCCGCCCAGCCCCTTAACCTGGTCGAGGGAGACCTCCACGTCGCGGAGCATGTAGATCCGGCGGCGCTTCTCCACCTCGGCCACGGTCCCGAACCCCAGCCTCTTCAGGATGAGCTTCAATGACTCCGGCTCCGGCACAGGGCTAGCTAGCTCCTCCCTGGTCTTGGTCTCCCTGTCGAGCTTTGGCCCCTTGTAGTAGAGGGTGTAGCGGTCCCCCTCTCTCCTGAGGCGGAGGGCCTCGTCGGTCGCGCCGAAATCGCGGCTGGGATGGGAAAGGTATACATCTGACTGCACTACCTCCTTCATGAAGCGGGCGCCGAGGTCCGCGAGCGTTCGCTCCATCTTCCCCAGATCGTCGCACGGCGCCTTCACCTCGATCTCGAGCATAATAGTGCGTATATGGTGAGCTAAATATATAATCCAGCAACATTTCTATTCATAGCGAAATTATATTCCCTGTTATTGCAATTCACAAGTATAGATATTTATACGCTCATGCCGGATTTTACCCGCTCAAATCGATAGGAGCGGTGATCAGTGATGAGTAGGATAATCCAGGATAGGGCGACCGGTCGTCGGGCCGAACGATCCAGCCCAAGCATGAGCGCCAGGCGAACAGTTCTCAAGAAGAAGGCCTGGACCAGACAAGGCGTGTCCGAGATCATAGGCAACCTGCTGATACTGGCGATCACCGTCACATTGTTCTCCACAATCATGTGGTTCGTCTCTTCGATGCCCGGCCCGGCAGAGAAGGTCTACACCGATTTCACTCCCAAGTTGCAGTTCGATCCCACCTCCGGGATCGCCTACGCGAACCTGACGCATAAAGGCGGGAACACATTAGAAGATTACAGGACCAACATCTACCTCTTCGTCAATAACAATCCCATACCTCTGCACCTGTCGGATGGCGGGATATACTCTGGACAATGGTCGACCGGGACGACCTGGTCTTACAAGCTTACTGGTGTGTCCTTGAGCACGGTCATCAGTGTGATGATCGTTGATCCAGAGGCCAACACCGTTGTGTATCAGGCCTCGCTCCTGGGCGGCAGCCAGGCGGCCATGTCTCAGCCTATTATCGGGGACAGGGGAATGGACCCTAGCCCGACCTATGCCGGGAACAAGGTCACGTTCTACGCGTCGATCTTCGATCCAGATGGAAAACTGGACAGGAACAGCGTTACCCTCAATGCCACCTCGATCGGACAGGGAACTATTCCTCTCACTGACCTAGACGGTGACAACGTATTCACATCGGTTAGCAAATATGATGCTGATATCTCGTGGAATAGGGCCGCGGTTTACGTGAACGCGCAGGATTCTGATGGGAAGGCCCTGACGCCGGCTAGGCTGGTCCTAATTGTGCTGATATCGCCCTCTGGAGGCGGCGGTTCCACCCCCTACGACGACTACCCCGGGTCATGGGTGAACGGCACATATCCCCCCAATTCTAGCGGCGGAAACTCGGGCGGGACCCTCGGGACGACCTTCTACTACATCAAGAATGCTCAGGGTGAAATCACTAGGGACTTCTCCCCCGGCGACCGGGTCACCATAGAACTATGGAGCGATACCATTAGGAACATGGCCTATGACAACATCGTCAACCTGATCTTTCCCCTGACTGGACAAGCCATGAGCCCTCAGTCGTCTACCTCCGCTTTCACATCCCAGGAAGGCTTCGGTAATTTCTACAAGTACACGTATAGCTTCGACGCCCCGTCGCAGAGCTATACATATACCTTGGAGATCAAGCTAAAGGATAATACTGGTAAGTCGGCAAACATAGCCGACACAATTAACGTCGGGGGCAGAGATTATCCAAGCATAACAACTTATAAGTTGGACGTTGCCACCGGCAACCTGATCAAGACCACTAAGTTCAATCATACCGACACCATGTATGTGCTTATCAACACCCGGGATGTGGACAAGTCTGCTAAGACCGTCCTCCTTAGCGATCTGCAGATCAGGGATTTCACTGGTACTTACATAGTCCAGAAGTCGGCAGCAGCCTACACCGACACACCAACATATAACAAGCCGATGAGCTCCCTGTTCAAGACGGACGGGGCCTCTAAGACACCGATCATCGGCAGCGGTGGAACATACTCGCTATATCTTGTCCTATACGATGTGTATCAGAGCTGGTGGCTGCCTGGAACAAATACATACACTCTCAAGATTAATTCACTAGCAGACACTGGGGACGAGGGGAGCAGCATCGGTGAAAAATACAGCTCCATTAGTTGCCAGTTCGAGGTGACCGCGCCTCGGACGACCACTGACATTCTGGCAAGCCTTGGCTCAGGGACGTTCACTTGGTCTGCCTCCGGTGCTACATGGGCCAACAGCAAGATCGTCTGGTATCAGGGCGGCGACCAATGGGATTATACATTGATCGATGGGAACCCCGCCTCAGGGCCGCTGGCGCTTGTACTATATGATATAAATGGCGATGGCAAGGACGATGTCGTAGTAGGGAGCCAGTCCAGCACGTCTGCTAATATTGTATGGTATGAGAATGAGGCAATCGATGGGAGTTCATGGTCATCAGCTAGAGTAATATCTTCTGCGTTCGATGCCAATACCGGAAATCAAGCCTCAACCAAATCTCACACTGAGTCCAATGGGGAACGCTGGACTGGTAATGGCGACAAGGGCAATGCGAACGAGGATGCGACCCTTTGGGTCGACTATGAAAGATATACGGGACCGATTAAGGTAGCAGATATTGATTCGTTTGTTACATCATATGATGGTAAAACATATGTTTGTCAAAATGAGCTAGTCGGTCAAATATCAATAGGAGACTTGGATGGGGATGGGGATGGGGACATTGTCGCCAGTTTTATCCACGTTGTAATCTACACTACCGCAGGTAGTGAGGAGGAAGCATCTGCCTCAAACAGCTGGGCCATGTTCTTCAATCGCGGTATTTACGTCTTCTGGAATGATGGAAAATGGACTAAGACCCTATTATATGGGACCGGTGATTGGAAAAACAACAATGCCGCTAATTCTGAGAATGTCGCTAATGGGGATAAAAATCCCGCAGCCGGCGATATTGCCGTAGGGGACATCAACCAGGACGGGTTCCCCGACGTGGTCGCTGTCTATCAGGATGGTACGACAAAGGTTTGGCTAAATCAGTGGTCCGTAAAGACTGGGGACACTGCAGCTCGGGAGGAGGGCGCCTTTAACTCCACTGCCCCCATGGTCCTTGATAGCACAACTAGCCAGAGTGTTGGGGGACATACACCATGGGAACACACCACTGCCAGTCAATACCAACCACTGGTAGAGATGGCGGACATGGATGGAAACGGCTATCCCGACATAATCAGGACTAGCACATTGGATAACAATATTTATATATTCTACACCACGCCCACTAGCGGTACTCCTGATTCGAAATCTCCTACCCTTGAGTTCAACATCGACAGCAATAAAGCGGCAACAATAACTGGGTCCAAGGCCAATCTAGCAGCCGTTGACAACATGTATGAGCACTTGACCGAGACATATGTATACTATGCGAACCAGACCCTGCATGCCACCAATGATGCTAGTATAAATCCAGGCCAGGTATTATCTAACACTTACAACAACGACGGCAAATGTTACGTCGTAAGCGCAGGGGAGACAATGACTATCAATGGTTTCGCCCCCCCTCAGATTTACGCTAGCAAGCTAGTTTCCAATGCGACATTGCATATTTCTTGGACGGCGAGCGGTAGCTATGCTGGCCAAGATATACTGCTGGAGTATCACAATGGTAGCACATTGGCTAATGTACTTGCTAAGCCAACTCCCAGTGGTACTGGCGTTAACACTGCGGAGATTGACCTATGGGCTCTCGGGGTGGATACTTGGGATGAGCTGAAATACCTGCGCATCAGTTTCAATAATCCTTCGGGGTCAGAGGGTTCAGTAGCGTTCGATCACATTGGACTTGACGTTCAATTTGTCAAGACCTGTGAACTGGGATGGCAGTGGGAGATACCGAACGTGGCTCGAGCCTTCCATGATCTGATCATGGTGGCTAACGTCTCTGGCTCAGAATCATTTCGTGTCCAGTATTCAGTTGACAATGAGACGTGGTTCGATGCCTTCATGGTGAGCTCGAAAACGGAAACCACACATCATAAACTGTTGCCATATACACCAAACAGTAAGTATTACATCAAAGTGACAGATACAAACAATGGCACGGATAATGTAAAAGATACACTGTCTATCAACATGCTGGTGATAAACCACTACACTCAGACCGTAGTGTTTGGCACCCCGGCCCAAGTGACTGGCTTCACTTCATCAAGTCCTGCCATAACTGCCCTGACCGTAGGAGACATAACAAAGAATGCAGCCAATCTGAACGATATTGTGTTCTCGACCGTCAAAACGACCGATAATGGGGCACTGTACATTGCAACCCAGTATTCGAAAAAAGAGTTTGACATTAGGGCAGTAGTGACCACGGGGCTAGCTACAAAATGCATCGATGGTACATATGATACTCGGGCTGTCCAACTGGGCGACCTGGACGGCGATGGGGATCTAGACATCGTATTGGTGGTCGGATTCACATATGGGAAGACCGGTGGAAACGCTCCAACCCTCTGGGTATACTATAACAATCAATTGAGCGACGCCAACCAGTTGTGGACGTTCTATGAGGAGCCAGTGAGCGAGCTCGGTGAGGACTCGGCCATCAACATCGCCCTAGGCAACATCGATTTGACCATCTTCTTGCCTCTGGTGGGCGTGGTGGGCATCGTAGCCGCCAGCGCAACGGTGGAAAGGATGTCTCGGAGGAGAAAGATCTGATTGGGGCCTGACAGGTACGATGTCATAGTGTCCGGGGCCGGTCCGGCGGGGGCGATGGCAGCGAGCCGATGCGCCCGCGCTGGCCTGCGGACGGCCCTGGTCGAGCGATGGGAGGTCCCTCGGCAGAAATGTTGCGCAGGGGGCGTCCTGGAGAGATCCTTGCGCCAGCTAGGAACACCTCTGCCGGACTCCCTCATCGAGAGGGAGATCTTCGGGGCAGCCCTGGTCCACGGTGACATCCGTCACGAGTACCGCTCCCCATCCCGCTTGGGCGTCACCGTAAGAAGGGACAGATTCGACGAGTTCTTGGCACGTGGCGCAGAGAAGACTGGCGCCGAGCTCATAACCAAATTCAGGACCGAGCGGGTCCGGGATGAGGGGGACAAGCTGACAGTGGAGAGCGAGGAAGGAAAATCGCTCCAGGCCAGATACCTGATCATCGCAGAGGGGGCCAACAGCCGCAGTGCCCGGCAAGTGCTCGGGCCATACTCTCCGAACGGACTAGCCGTCGGATTGGCTGCGGAGTGTGATTTCGGCACAGCACCGGGAGATCTGATTGAGTTCTACCTTTTCAAGGAAGGAGGCTTCAAGATGCCCTTCGTCACCCCGGGAGGGATGGATGGCTGGCTATTCCCACACGCGCAAGGTGGCAACGTGGGAGTGGGGGCTTACAAAGCCGGCACCACGGACATTAGGCGGCAGATGGACCGCATGGTACAGGAGGCGGGGAGGACATATGGCGGAGCTGAGATAAAAGGCGGGATAAGTGCGCACCCCATACCTGTCCGGCCAAGGGAACAGTTCAGCTCCGGGCGATGCCTGGTGGCAGGGGATGCCGCTGGACTTGCCAGCGCTCTGAGCGGCGAAGGGATATCATACTCATTGACCAGCGGGGTGCTGGCCGCGGAAGCGGTCCAAAGTGCGATGGCCAAAGGACATCGCGACGGAATCCTGCTCAGCTATGATCGTTCCATACGATCGGAGGTCCTGCCGGTGCTGCGTGCGGCCAAATGGGCAAGCATATGGTTCCAGCACATGACCAACATCATAGATCTGGACAGATTCTTGCGCAACATGCAGAATGACAAGAGCATAGTAGGGGCCAGTATCGCCATGAGCAGGGCGGAGAAGGACTGGACGTTCCTTCTCCGGAGAGCTATGGTACGGTTCCCGGTCCAATTCTTCTCCTCGGTAGGTTAGTGCGGCAGGATCTGCATGAACCGAACAGCAGCGTAAGCAAAACCGATCATCGCTATGATGAGCACAGGTCTCGAGGATCGATACTTGTAGAATGCTGCCGTGGCCGCGACACCCAGAACGGGAAAGACGACGAGGTCCCATTGGCCGTTGAACATGAACAGGGTCGTGAGGGACGCGACGAAGATCAGCGTACTAACCACCATGACGCCGCGGTCCAGGCCGAGCGCCGTGTAGATGGTCTTGACCCCGCCCCTCACATCCTCCGCGTATCCGTCCACATCGGTCACCATCGAGCCGACGACAAGACCAAGGAATGCATAGATGGCGGCCAGTAGTCCGCTTATGGTCAACGCGGGGAAGGCGACCTCCGCGGACGGCAGCACGTCGATGCCTATGGTGTACGGTAGCTCGACCATCACCGTGTATGGTGTCAGGAACCCGAAGATGAATGCCAGGGAGGTCCCCAGCCCGATGAGCGCCGGGCTCAGGAGGTGCTCCTTGAACCGGAACGGCCGCATGGAGTAGATATAGGAGAGGGCCAGGATCACCAGGAGCATCAGGGCGTGATAGATCGACAGGAGGCCGGCGATGAGGACCGCCGAGATGGCCAGGACGATCGACGCCTGCGCATATGTGCCGCTGTTGAACACGCCGGCGGCGAGCACCCTGCCAGGCTTGTGCGGGGAATCAGTGGCGCGGTCGGACAGATCGTTCCACATGGTGCTGACCTGCCATGCCATGAATGCGGAGCACAGGGCCAGCACTACGAACTCCGCGTTAACCCAGTATGGCTCCTGGAGGATGTTGGTGACGTACCTGGTCCCGCCGGAGGCCATCCATCCCATGGCTATGCCCGCCGTCACCACCCCAAGGAAGAAGACGGTCTGCGCAGGTCTCATGCTGGAGGCTATTCGTCGGAACGCCTCTCTACGTGAGAAGAACAGCAGGGCGAAGCCCAGGACCAGGCCCAGGACGACATAGTAGGCGAAAATGAAGAGATGGTACTGGTAGTAGCGAAGAGCATCGAAGTTGGGGAAGTCCGGGACGCCGCCGGTGCTGCCCACCGGGAGGTACGCGCCGGGGGTGGCCATGAAGAACAGGGCCATGAGGGCGGAAACGCCCAGAAGAGCGATCCTCAGGAGCGCCACCAGACGCTCCCCCACCGTCCCCAGGTGCTCCCTCTGGGTCCATATGGTGTAGCCGAACAGAGCGAGCACGACAGCGATAATCTCCGCCGCCTGGCCGGGGTGAAAACTGCTCCCGCTGAAATGCAGAAGGTAGTTCAAGAAATCGGTCGGGGAGAAGTAAGCGTAGTTCTCGTTCAAGCCGAAGAGGAAATGGTCCAGGTAAGGCGGGAGGATGATCACCCAGAAGAATGAGGCCACGAAGTTCATGCACTTCCGGGTATCCCTCTGGGAAAACGCGGACAGCAGAAATACCAAGCCGAGGAAGGTGAGGATGTAAAAGGCCACGTGGTGGGCGATGCTGTATATCCAGGGATGTGAGCCGGTCACGAACGCCTGGTCCAGGAGGAAATACTCAGATATGTCCCTGAAGAGGGCTACCGCGAGCACGTACAGGAAAATGCCCAGAATGGGAAGGCGGTCCTTTTCCAGGAAGGCCACGAACCGGTCCACGCTGTCACTGACCCTGCTGGTCGCATCGAACCGGCCGGCAAGAGCAACATCGTCCCCCATGTCGCTGGCATCGTCCGGTGCTTATAAAAAGCATCGTCAGAGAATCCATCTTTTCGAAGATAGGATTGCATGCAAAAACAATACAGCAAGACAGGCTGGCTCGAAGTGCCGTCAATCTCCTCAAACAAGGTCATTGGGCCATCGAGGCCGAGCTCAGCTGCAAGCTCACGAATTCATACGTGAGCAGCTGACTTGATCTCAGCGCCCTGGACATCGGGCGGGGACACCAGGAACGCCTCCACCCCGTCGGCGCGCTCGCACTCCACCACGGCGAGGATGTTGTGGTACTTGGTGGCCAGGGTCCGCAGCACCGAGGCCATATGCCTCTCCCTGGCCGTCTCCAGCTTCCTGAACCCCTTGCGGTTGACCCTCTGGTCCCAGGACCTGGCGAAGGCCTGTGCGCTGCTGAGGTCGTACTTCTTCTTCCCGGCGCGGGAGGAGAACAGCGACTCCTTGATCATGTCGCCGGTGCGGACGTTCTCGCAGTACGCCTCGGTGAACACCTCGTCGTTCATGTCCAGCGGGAGGATCGCGATCCCGTTCTCGGTGCATATGTCCAGGGAGCGCACGAAGCACGGCGGGGGGACCTTGACCTCGCCGAACGCCTCCAAGAACGCGGCGTAGGTGTCCTCGAGGTCGCTCAGCTCGTAGCGGTCGTACTGGTCCTTGTCTCGGAGCGCCGCCAGCTCCTCCTTGGAGATGGACACGGCCACCAGGTCCGGGCGGACTTCCGCGATGGCCCTGGCCACGGCCTCCTCTTCAGAAACAAGCCCCTTCACCACCGGGAGGATGGCGATCTCGGAGCCGTCAACCCTTGCTCTTCTCATCGTCCTCGCTCCGGGCGTTGACAAGCTCGTAAAGGACGTACGACTCGCTGATGCGCTTCAACTCGTCCTTGCATACCAATGGCGTGCCGCCGATGTTCTGCCGGGTCCTCTCCTTCTCGATGAATATGACCGAGCGCCGCTCGGTGATGCGCGATATGTCCGCCACCACCGTAGCCTTCTCCATGAGCCTGCTCTCGTCCTTTCCGAGCCCGGTCAGGATGAGGATGTGCTCGTCCCTGGTGAGCGCCTCGAAGGGGCTGCGGGCGATGGGAACGATGGAGAACCCCAGGCCCCGCAGCTTCATGAAGACCTCCTGGCCGAAGATGTCCTGCGACGCGGACCCCTGCCGCTCTTTGGCGGGAGCTTCCTTTTCCTTGGGCCTCTGGCCGATGGGATGGAACGGGTTCACCGGCGTGACTATGGGCCGGTCCAGGAACTCCTCCAGGCGGATGGCCACATCGATCATGGCCCCCATCCCGCTCTCGTACATCTGGATGGTGCGCCTCGATACGCCGGCGATCTCGGCCAGCGTGCCAAGGGAGATGTTCCTCTCCTCCCTCACCTTCTTCAGGAGGTCGCTGTCCAGCTTCACGTACAGGCCCCCGGGGGCGGCGAAGATGAACGGCGGGACGCCCTCCAGCAGGTGGTCCTTCAGGGTGCGCAGGGATATGATGGGAACGCCGAACCTGGAGTACACGATGCTCTCGTCGATGTCCCCCGAGCCGGACCTCTCGCCTATCAGGATGGGAGAGGCGCCCAGAGCCTCGCCGAGGGTCGTCAGCTCGTCGGCGTTCTCCTTGGAGAAGGCGTCCACGTTGCTGAGGATCTTGATGATGAGAAGGACGTCGTCCCTCCTGGCCACGATGTCGAAGCTGATGCCTCTCATGGCCAGGGGCCGGGAGACGTAGAAGCCTGACATCCCCAGTACCGACCGTACCGCCTCGATAAGATCGTCCCTATGCACGGACCCGTATACAAGAGTACTTCTATATCAAGCTATCAAGAGAGAAAACTAAATGGCCGAGAGATCCCGGCCGTAAAAAAGGGAGTGGATGTAAAAGGTTTGGGACCTCATTGCGGCTCGATGGCCACCGGCTTCCCGCGCTTCTTGGGAGCGACCTTCTTGAGCGTGACCTCGAGAACGCCGTTCTTGTACGACGCCTTGGCGGAATCGGGGTCCACCGCGGCGGGGAGGTCGACCTTCTTGGAGAACTTGCGGTCCTCCCTGTTCACCTCGATGTCCAGCATGCCGTCCTCGGCGTTGAGCTGGATATCCTGGTGCTCGACCCCGGGAAGCTCCACGATGACGCGGATCTGCCCTTTCTCCTCGATTATGTCGGTGAGGGGCTCCCTTATGCTGCCCTCCTCCATGGTCTCGGGGGCGGCGTTCCCGAACTCCTGGATGCGGGGCTTTCCGTCGGGACCCATGCGCATGGAGAAGCCATAGATCATCGGCTGCCCCATTCCGGGGTCCAGCTTCCCGCTGGTGTACTGCTCGAGCAGCTCGTCCATGCGCCTGCGCATGTCCTCGAACTCCTCGTCGAAGCTGCCGAACAGGTCATCCCAGGAGGTCCTGCGCCTCCTTCTGTTGCCTTCTGCCATTGTCTGTTCACCTCACGTATATGTAGTCGTTCGCGACCTTGGGGTACTGGCCCAGGTCGGTCCTCGTGACCGGCTTTACCTTCTCCAGCGCCCGGGTGAAGGAGCTCATGCCGATCTTCTGCTTCTTCAGCTCTTCCTGGCTCAGGTCCTTCTTCTTGGACACCAGGGCCCTGATGGCCAGCATGACCGCCTCGTTGGCGACCGCCGCGAGGTCCGCGCCGGTGTAGCCATCGGTCTTCCTGGCCAGTTCATCGATGTCCACGTCGTCGGCCAGGGGCTTCTTGGCGGTGTGGATCTTGAGGATCTGCTTCCTCGCCTCCAGGTCTGGGGAGGCTATCTTGACCAGGCGGTCGAAGCGTCCCGGCCTCAGCAGGGCGGGGTCCAGCATGTCCGGCCGGTTGGTCGCGGCTATCACCACCACGTTGTACAGGCTCTGCAGCCCATCGATCTCGGTGAGCATCTGAGATATGACCCTCTCGGTCACGTGGCTGTCGGACTCGCCTCCCCTGGTCGGCGCTATCGAGTCGATCTCGTCCATGAAGATGATGCACGGAGCGGCCTGCCTCGCTTTCCTGAAGGTCTCGCGGACGGCCTTCTCCGACTCGCCGACCCACTTGCTCAGGAACTCCGGTCCCTTGACGTTGATGAAGTTGGCCTGCGACTCGGTGGCCACGGCCTTGGCGAGCAGGGTCTTTCCCGTGCCCGGGGGACCGTACAGCAGCACCCCCTTGGGCGGCACCGCGTTCATGTAGCTGAACACCTGGCCGTACTTCAGGGGCCATTCCACGGCCTCCTGGAGCTCCCGCTTGGCATCGCTCAGCCCGCCGATCTCCTCCCAGTGGACGTTGGGCGTTTCGACGAACACCTCCCTCAGGCTGGAGGGCTGCATGTCCCTCAGCGCGGCGAAGAAGTCGTCCCTGGTGACGGTGATCTTGCTCAGCACGTCCATGGGGATGGACTCCATGTCCAGGTCCAGCTCCGGGAGGATGCGGCGCAGCGAGTGCATGGCCGCCTCCTTGGTGAGCGCGGAGAGGTCCGCTCCCACGTACCCGTGGGTCAGGTCGGACAGCTTCTCCAGGTCCACGTCCTTCTCCAGCGGCATGCCGCGGGTGTGGATCTGCAGGATGTGCAGGCGGCCCGAGCGGTTGGGCGGGTTGATCTCGATCTCCCGGTCGAACCGGCCGGGACGGCGTATGGCGGGGTCCAGCGCGTTCGGCCTGTTGGTCGCGCCTATGACCACCACTTTCCCGCGGGACTCCAGGCCGTCCATCAGGGACAGCAGTTGCGCTACCACGCGGCGCTCCGTTTCCCCGGTCACTTCCTCCCTCTTGGGCGCGATGGAGTCGATCTCGTCGATGAAGATGATGCTGGGAGCGTTCTCCTGGGCCTGCTTGAATATCTCCCTCAGCCTCTCTTCGCTCTCACCGTAGAACTTGGACATGATCTCCGGTCCTCCGATGGTCACGAAGTTGGCATTGGTCTCGCCGGCGACGGCCTTGGCCAGCAGCGTCTTCCCGGTTCCGGGAGGGCCGTGCAGCAGCACGCCTTTCGGCGCCTCCACCCCCAGCCTCTCGAACAGTTCGGGGTGGCGGAGCGGCAGCTCGATCATCTCGCGCACCTTCTTGACCTCGTCCTCCAGGCCGCCGATGTCCTCGTACGTTACCTTCGGGATGTTGCTTGCCGCTTCCTTGACCGGCTTCTCGCTGATCTTGACCTCGGTGGTGCGGTGGACCAGGACCGCGTCGGAGGTGGGGGTGTACGAGACCACCACCAGGTCTATCTTGCGCCCCATAACGTTGATCTGGATGACGTCGCCGCGGGTGATGGCCCTCCCTTCCAGTATCTGGCTGAGGTATTCCTCCCCGCCCATGATGCGCAGCGTCTCGGTGGGAGCGAAGGAGATCTTCCTGGCCTCCTTGACCGCGATCTTGCGGATAGCGACCTTCTCGTCGATGCTGGTCTGGGCGTTCCTGCGGATGGTCCCGTCGATGCGGATCACGCCTCTATTGGCGTCCTCGGGATACCCCGGCCATACTATGGCCACCGTCCGCTTCTTGCCCTCGATCTGAATGACGTCCCCGGCGGTGATGCCCAGGACCTCCATGACGGCGGGGTCCACTCTGGCGATGCCCCGCTCCACGTCCTTGGACTTTGCCTCGGCGACCTTCAATACCTTTTCCGATGAGTCCAACTGCTTCACGCTCCAGTTCGTATTACGAGTGAAGGGCTTATATAAGCCCGTCCCACGCGTTCGACGGCTCCAGTCCCGGCCCCGAGGGCACATCGAAATGCCCCTGGGACGGTCCAGGCATACTCCTCTTCTCTGACTCTCCGAGCGGCTTCCAGCGCCTCTTGGGCGTAGGGCTACGCTCCTTCTCAGGTATGTCCGGGTTCATGATTTCTCCGTTCAATGAGTATACAACCGATAGTTGTAAACTCTCTTACCGCTATAGCTTGCCCTTCTATATAATGCTTGCTAAATATGATGTGCGGAACGGAACGACCAGGCTCTGTTCAGCTCTTCAGCCAGTCATTTAGATAGCGCAGCACCACCTCGTCCCTGATGGCGAGCATCTTGGCGATGTCCTGGGGGCCCAGGTCGGGGCGGCTGATGAACTGGTACATGACCTTGCGGACCTGGTAGTCATTCATTCCGGAGGTCAGCCTGGTGACCTCGTCCAGTATCCTCTCCTTCTCCTCGATGAGGTCCTCCCTCTGCCGGTGCAGCTCCTCCAGCTTGCCGTCGATATCGGCCATCCTCTGCCTGAGCTCCTTGACCCTGAGGTCCTTGGTCTCCGCCCCCTCGCCGCCAGCCTCCTCGAACCCCGGCATCTCCCTCTTCACCAGCTCGGCGTTGAAGAGGTTCGGCCCCACGTCCACCACGATGGTGAAGTTGACGGTGGGGTAGTACTTCTTGCGCATGGGTCCCCCCAGATCGCTCTCCTCCTCGAAGCTCTCCACCAGCCCGTACTTCTCCAGGACCTTGAGGTGCTTCATGACCGCTTGCTGGCTCATGCCCAGCTCCTTGGACAGCTGCAGGGGATAGTGCGGTTCCCGCGTCAGGGTCTCCAGGATCTGCCTTCGGGCGGGGTTCTCGATAACGGAAAGGAGCTCGTCGAGTTCTACCATGTGGACCACGTACTTATTAACCTTAAGTTGACAACATGCTATTAGGGCGCCCCGGCATATAAACATTGCCGTCCGCGAACGAGCCGGGGCGAACAGGGGCCGTTCCATGAAAAAGCTAAATAGCCCAGGGGGTTGTTGCACCGGGTATGCCCGGAGAACTGGTCGAGGACAGCGTCATGGTCAGGGACCAAACCGAGGCCAGCCAGATCTACAACAAGGGCTGCTACGGCTATCCCCGCTCCGGAGGGGCCCTTGAGCTGGACCTCCTGGAGGCCGTGTACCTGGTGGAGGCCTCCCGGCTGGAAGTGGTGGAGGGCGGCGAGGTCCTCGGCCTGGAGCGGCTGATAAGCACCGCCTCGTCCGTTCGCCGGGATTTCGAGATCAGGTACACGGTGTACCGCGACCTCCGCCAGAGGGGCTTCGTGGTGAAGGACGGGGGAGAGGAGTTCGATTTCAGGGTGTTCCCCCGCGGAGGGACGCCGGCAAGCGCGCAGACCAAGAGCTGGGTCAGCGCCATCACTGAGAGGTCGACGTTCAGCATCGCCCCGTTCATGGAGGAGCTGGATCGTTCGGACCGGACCAGGAAGGAGCTGCTGGTGGCCGTCGTCGACGAGGAGGGCGACATCACCTACTACCGGCCGGAGCGGAGCCTGCCCAAGGGCGCTCCCGAGCTGCCATGGAACGGGGGGGCGGTGAAGGCCTCCCTGCTGGAGGACCGGGTCCTGGTGTTCGACGAGCAGGGGGCCGACAGGCTTCACAACAGCGGCTTCTACGGGAAGAAGATCGGCAGGGTGATGCAGCTCTCGCTCATAGAGGCGGCCCATCTCATGGACATAGGGCGGATCGACGTCGTCACCATCGGCTCCGGCCGCCGCATCAATGCGGAGAGGTTCAAGAAGCGGGCGGTGAAGTTCCAGCCCGACTTCGACCTCCGGCTGAAGGCGTACAACGATCTCCGCTCCCGCGGCCTGGTCGTCAAGACCGGCTTCAAGTACGGCTCCCACTTCCGGGTGTACGACAACGACCCGGACAAGGCCCATGCCAGCTGGCTCGTCCACGCCGTACCCGCCGACTACGAGACCACCTGGCCGGAGATGTCCCGGGCGGTCCGCCTGGCCCACGGGGTCAAGAAGGAGATCCTGTTCGCCAGGGTCAAGGACGACGGCACCGAGTACATGCGGCTCTCGCGCGTGAGGCCGTGATGTCGCCTTACGCTGTCGAGGGACCGCGTCGGTTCAGATGATCTGCAGGAAATCCTCTATTAGCATCTGTCCGCCCTTCGCCCGCCTGGTCGTCTCCATCGGAACGGCGACCTTCTGCAGGTTATCGATCAGTATCTGCATCCTCTGGCCCATGATAGGGTCACAGAAGGTGGAGACCATGTCCGCATAATCGTCAATGTTGCCGCCCTTCAGTGCGGTCAGGTATTCTTCCCGGTCCTTTCCCAGGAAAAGAAGGCGGGGGAACTTCTCGCGCATCAGCAGATAGTTGAAGACCTCCCTTCTCACCCTGCCGTTCCCGTCCGTGAAGGGGTGGGCGATCTCGAACTTGTAGTGGAACAATACGGCTGCTTCGAAAGGGTGGACCCCAGATTCCAGCTGGTCATAGTATTCATTTATCGCAGCCTGCAGCTCCTCCGTGATAAGCTCAGAGGGGGCCAGCCTGAGGTCGCATCCCGCTATGCCGATATCGTCGATGCGGCGGAACGTGCCGGCGGACTCGGCATCGATGTTGTTCATGATAAGCGAATGAAGGGTCCTGATGAAGTCCAGGGTGACCTTGCCCTTGTACTTGTTATGGTACTGAATGACGTTCTTGAAGTTCTGGACCTCATTGATCTCTCGGAGCGGCTTCGATCTCGGCACCGTGCCGTATTCAAGCAGGTCATGGGCCTCTTTGAGGGTCAGGGTATTATGCCAGATAAATATCGTCGCCCAGCACCTTTTATCGAACATTGGAGGAACCCAGCCCGGAGATGGTGAGCGTCTGGAGCACGGGGTAGACGGAATGTCCGAAACCATCGCAGCAGAAAAGTAGAAAAGAAAGTGGTTTGGGACCGCAGGCTCAGAGCTGGATCTCGATCCCCAGCTTCTCGGTGAGCTCCTTGTAGCGGTTCCTGATGGTGACCTCAGTGACGCCGGCGATGTCCGCCACCTCCCTCTGGGTCCTGCGCTCGTTGCACAGGATGGAAGCGATGTAGATGGCCGCCGCCGCAACTCCCGTCGGGCCGCGCCCGGAGGTCAGCTCCTTCTTGGCGGCGTCCTTCAGGATCTCCGCGGCCTTGGACTGCACCTCCCCGCTCAGCTTAAGCTCGGAGCAGAACCTCTGCACGTAGTCCTGGGGCCGGGTGGGCATCAGCTTCAGCTTCAGCTCGCGGGTCATGAACCGGTAGGTACGCCCGATCTCCTTCCTGCCGACACGCGAAGAGTTGGCGACCTCGTCCAGGGTCCTGGGCACGTTGCACTGGCGGCACGCCGCGTACAGCGATGCGGCCACCACTCCCTCGATGCTCCGGCCGCGAATGAGGTTCTTGTTGACCGCCTTCCTGTATATCATGGCGGCGGTCTCCCTCACGTTCCTGGGCAGCCCCATCGCCGATGCCATCCTGTCCAGCTCGCTCAGCGCGAACGCCAGGTTCCTCTCGGTGGCGTTGGATACCCTGATCCTCCGCTGCCACTTCCTCAAGCGGTACAGCTGGGCGCGGTTCCTGGTGGGGATGCTCTTCCCGTAGCTGTCCTTGTTCTTCCAAGAGATCTCGGTGGAAAGTCCCTTGTCGTGAATGGTATAGGTCATGGGGGCCCCGGTCCTGGCCCTCTTCTCGCCCTGCTCTACGTCGAACGCCCTCCACTCGGGTCCCTGGTCGATGAACTGGTCGTCGAGCACCAGTCCGCAATCCTCGCAGATCAGCTCGCCGCGCTCGTAGTCCCTCACCAGGTGCTTGCCCCCGCATTCAGGGCACTTCTCAATCTCTTCGGTCCCTTCTCTTACCTTTGGCATGGTGCGTGACCTCCTCTATGTAGACCTGCCTCCCCACTGCTGCGAGCAGGCTACTGTTGCCGGTCGGCTCTACTATGACATAGGGCGACTCCACCGGGCCGAAGACCCTCCTAACATAGCCCAGAGGCTTGCTCCGATTGTCTACTACCCTTTCCCGGAATCCGGGAGCGAACGTTCCCCTGACGATGAGCTTTCCGTCAAAACCTACTTCTTGTATGATCCCTAAAAGCTTCATCATATCTCCAGTAACACTGACCGGTATGTTCAAGTAGAAAGGAAATATACTATAAGAATGTTACGATAGGCTTTTTAGTTTTGTGCTGTCTGCTTTTGGACCTCGCAAGAAGAGCGATATGTAAATAACTGACCCCTGCTATATAAAGGCCAGCGTGCCGGGGGATGGCACGGCACACACATCCCGATGCCCGCCGCGCGGCGAGGGCAACAAATTTCAATGCCCTGCCCCATGGCCGCGCCATGAAAGTATCCGAGGACCATCCCCGCTACCGCTCCCTGGTGGTCCGGGAAAGGATGTCCGAGCTGGTCAGGGAGGGCGTGGTCGCTCCTACCGGCCTCATCGCCCACGGCCGGGGCGAGGCGTTCGACTACCTCCTGGGCGAGCGAACATCGCCCAGCGCACTGGAGGCCGAGAGGGCCGCCGCCGCCTACCTTCTGGAAGCGAAGAGGCCGGTGATCACCGTCAACGGCAACGCCGCCGGGCTGTGCGCCGAGGGCCTGCTGTCATTAGCAAGAGCGGTCCCCGCCAAGGTCGAGGTGAACCTGTTCCACCGCACCCCCGAGCGGGTGGAGAAGGTGGTCAGCTTCCTGGAGAGCGTCGGAGGGAAGGACATCCTGGGACGCCAGCAGGAATCGGTGCTGGAAGGCATAGCCTCCGACCGGGCCCTCTGCGCTGCCGAAGGCATCGCCTCCGCCGACGTGGTGCTCATCCCCCTGGAGGACGGGGACCGCGCCGGCGCGCTGGTGAAGGCCGGAAAGATTGTCCTCGCCATCGACCTCAACCCTCTCTCGCGCACCTCCGTCGTATCGAACGTCACCGCGGTGGACGAGCTCACCAGGGCCGTGCCCAACATCGAGAGGTTCGTGCGCGAGCTGAAGGACGCCCCCGAGGAACGAAGGCGTGTCATCGAGAGCTACGACAACCAGCACACCCTCCGCGAGGCCAGGGAGACCATGCGCTCGGTGCTCCAAGGCATGGGAAAAACATAAGGACAGCTTTATTCAATCCCTGAGAAGGTGTTCCGTTGGTGGACGAACTATTAGAGAAAGGAGTCAGGAGGCTGGAGTGGGCGCGGGACCATATGGGTGTCCTCAAGGACATCCGCGAGCGGCTGGTCAAGGAGCGCACCCTGGAAGGCCTGAAGGTGGGAATGGCGCTGCACGTGGAGGCCAAGACCGGCATCCTCGCCCTCACGCTGGCGGAGGCGGGAGCGAAGGTCCGCCTGGCCAGCTGCAACCCCCTGTCCACCGACGACTCGGTATCGCTGGCGCTCCGGGAGCATTACGGCCTGGAGGTCTTCGCCAAGAAGGGCGAGAACAACGAGGAGTACTACGCCAACCTCAACTCGGTCCTGGACATGCGCCCGGACTTCGTGATCGATGACGGCGCGGACCTCATCACCATCCTGCACACCACGCGGAGGGACCTGCTGAAGAACGTGAAGGGAGGGAACGAGGAAACGACCACCGGGGTGGTCCGCCTGCGCTCCATGGCCAGGGAAGGCAAGCTGGAGTTCCCGGTCATCAGCGTCAACGACGCCCACATGAAGTTCATGTTCGACAACCGCTACGGGACGGGGCAGTCGACCTTCGACGGCTTCATGAACGCGACCAACCTGCTGATCGCGGGGAAGAGGTTCGTGGTGGCAGGCTACGGCTGGTGCGGGCGCGGCATCGCCATGCGGGCCAAGGGCTTCGGCGCCAACGTCATCGTCACCGAGGTCGACCCGGTCAGAGCGATCGAGGCCAAGATGGACGGGTTCGAGGTCATGCCCATGCTCGACGCGGCCAAGGTCGCCGACATCATCATCACCGCTACCGGCAACAAGGACATCGTGAGGGAGGAGCACCTCAAGGTGCTCAAGGACGGCGCGGTCATGGGCAACTCCGGGCACTTCGACAACGAGGTCGCCAAGCCCGCGCTGGAGAAGATGGCCGGGAGGCCCCAGCGCGTTCGCGAGGCGGTGGACCAGTACACCTTCGCCGACGGCAGGAAGGCCTACCTGATCGCCGAGGGCCGCCTGATGAACCTGGCGGCGGGCCAAGGGCATCCGGTGGAGATCATGGACATGAGCTTCTCCATTCAGGCGCTCGCCCTGGAGCACCTCGCCAAGAACCACTCCCAACTGAAGCCGCAGGTGTACAACGTGCCCGAGGAGCTGGACCAGGAGGTGGCGCGCACCAAGCTGAAGGTCATGGGCGTGAAGATAGACTCCCTTACCGGCGAGCAGAGGAAGTACCTCGAAGGGTGGCAGGAAGGCACATGAACCCGTTCCTGTGCGTATACGGGCACGTGTGCCTGGACCAGATATTGACCTTGGACAAGTTCCCTGATCCCAACACGTCGGTCGATCTGCTGGAGAAGCACCGCTACTACGGAGGCACGGGGGCGAACATCGCGGCCGTGGCCGCCTCGCTGGGCGTGCCCACGGCGCTGTGCTCCTTCGTCGGCCCGGACTTCCCCCAGGACTTCCGGGAGTTCCTGGTCTCGAAAGGGGTCGACCTGAGCGAGGTGGTGGCGGTGGAGGGGTACGAGACCTCCACCGTGCTCATTGTGACCAACAAGGACCAGGACCAGATAGCGTACGTATATCAAGGTCCGATGCGGGATATGGGCAAGTTCGAGCGGAGCATGGAAGGGGCCAAGAAAGCGAAGCGCGTGCACATCTCCACCGGGCGGCCGGAATACTACATCCCCCTGATGCGCGAGCTCAAGGCGCTGGGCAAGAGAATCTCCTTCGACCCGGCCCAGGAGATCTACCGCATATGGGATCGGGCCACCTTCCGCGAGGCGCTGCCGCTCGCCGACACGTTCTTCTGCAACAAGAACGAGCTCAGGGCCGCGCTCGAGTACATGGGCGCGTCGCGGCCGGAGGACCTTCTCTCCTACGTCGATGCGCTCATCAACACCCGGGGCGGGGAAGGGTCCCTGCTGTGCACCGGCAAGGGGTCGAGGCGCGCTCCCCCGGCCAAGCCGGAGAAGATAGTGGACCCCACCGGGGCGGGGGACGCCTTCCGGGCGGGGTTCTACGCCGGGCAGTACTACGGGCACGATGCGGTCGAGTCGCTGGCGTACGGCAACGCCGCCGCCTCGTTCGTCCTAGAATCGAAGGGCCCGCAGACCAACATACCCACCTGGGAGATGGTGGAGAGGAGGGCGGAGAGCGTCCTAGCGGCGCTGGAGAGGTGACCCGGCGCGCCCACGTCGGCCAGGCCAGGGATATTTCCAAGGTCGAAACATTTAAGAGTATACATAATCTAATGGGGGGCAAAAGGTGAGAGTTTGGCGGTGGGGTTCGTCCTGATAAGCACGGCACCGGCCAAGGAGCACGAGGTCTACAATGAGCTCCTGAAGGTAAAGGAGGTCGTAGAACTCCATCCTCTCTTCGGCGAATATGATCTAATAGCCAAGATCGAAGCTGAGGACTTTAACCTCCTGGGACAGGTGGTCGTGGACAAGATGAGGTCGATACCCGGCGTGATAGACACCAAGACCCTCACGGGCATCAAGTTCTAGGGATCAAAAAACAGGTGAAAAAAATGGAAGCAATAGAATTTCTGACGGTACTTCTGATGACACTAGGCCTATTCCTCGTGCTGGCCGGCATCTTCACTGCCTACTTCGGCAGCGGGAAGAGCAGGACCATTGGAGTGGTGCTCCTGGTAGTGGGCCTGTTGGTCGGAATCCTTTGGGTCGCCTTCAGCTACGCCGACCCTGGCCTGTTCACAGTCGGGATCCTTGATACCATCTGGACCGCTTTCGTGTACATCCTGGCCGCGCTCATCGGCGCCCTCATTGCCATCGGCGCCTTCCTGCTGGCCATCATGAAGTCCTGAAGCGGGACCGACCGGCAAACCCTTTCCTATCCAAACCTTTTTTAGCTTGTCATGTTTTGCTTGCCATCATGCCCCAAGTCCTTATCATCCTGGGCAGCAAGAGCGACGCGCCGGTGGCCAAGAAGGCCGTCGGCGTGCTGAAGGAGCTGGGCATCAGCTCCGGCACCGTGGTCGCCTCCGCCCACCGCACCCCCGACCGGGTCAAGGAGCTAGTTGCCGGAAGCGACGCCGAAGTGTTCATCGCCATCGCCGGCCTGTCCGCGGCATTGCCCGGAGCGGTGGCCGCCGCCACCGTCCGGCCGGTCATCGGCGTTCCCGTCAGCGGAAAGGTGAATTTGGACGCGGTCCTCTCCGTCGTGCAGATGCCCGGCGGCATCCCCGTGGCGGCGGTGGGGCTGGACCGCGGGGACAACGCCGCGCTGCTGGCGGCGCAGATCATCGCCCTCCACGACAGCGCCGTATCGGGGAAGCTGCTGAAGCACCGCCAGGCCATGGCCGACGCGGTGCTCAGGGACTCCGAGGAGGTGGCCAAGGATGTTCAGGCCTGAGAAGTTCGTGGAGGAGAAGATCGAGGAGCTCAGGGCCGGGATCAAAGGGAAAGCGGTCATCGCCTGCTCCGGCGGGGTGGACAGCACCGTCGCCGCCGTCATCGTCTCGAAGGCCATCGGGGACCGCCTGCTGGTGGTGTACGTCAATAACGGCTTCATGAGGAAGGGCGAGGATGAGGCGGTCGGAAAGATGCTCACCGAGCTCGGCGTGAACTTCCGGCTGATCGACGCCACCGACGAGTTCTTCGCCGCCATGAAGGGCGTCTCCGAGCCGGAGATGAAGCGCAAGATCATCGGCGAGCGCTTCATACGGGTCTTCGAGAGGGCCGCCAAAGAGTACCACGCCGAGTACCTGGTGCAGGGGACCATCGCCCCCGACTGGATCGAGAGCGGGGACGGGGTCAGGGACACCATCAAGAGCCACCACAATGTCGGCGGGTTGCCCAAGGACATGAACCTCAAGCTCGTCGAGCCGCTGCGTGACCTCTACAAGGACGAGGTCAGGGCGGTGGCGAGGTACCTTGACGTCAAGGTCGCGGAGAGGCAGCCCTTCCCCGGTCCCGCGCTGGCCATTCGCGTCATCGGGGAGGCGACCCCCGCGTCGGTGGAGATCGTGCGCGAGGCCTGCGCCATAGTGGAGGAGGAGATCGAGAAGGCCGCCGCGGCCGGGCGCATGGAGCTGCCGTGGCAGTACTTCGCCGTCCTTCTCCCCTGCCAATCGGTGGGCGTGCAGGGCGACAACCGCGCTTACGGGAAGACCATCGCCGTCCGGGCGGTGCAGTCCATCGACGGCATGAGCGCCGCCTACTCCAAGATACCCCACGACGTGCTGGAGAAGATATCCGTTCGCGTCACCAACGAGATGAAGAGGGACGTGAACCGGGTGGTCTACGACATCACCAACAAGCCGCCGGCAACGGTGGAGTGGGAGTAAGCGCGGGGAGCGGGATGCCGGCGCGAACATGACCGCATCACAGGGCCGAGGCGAGGAGCGTGCCGCTCAGGGGGCGGAGGGAGCAGCTCCCTCCGCAACGCGCAGGGCCACCGTCCACGACTGGATCGAGGGCGCCCGCCTTCGCACCCTGCCCCTAGGCATCGCTTCGGTGCTGCTCGGCGCCGGCGCGGCCGCCGCCGCGAATGGGGCCGACATGCTTCTCGCCATTCTCGCCCTCCTGCTAGCCCTCTCCATCCAGATAGGCGTCAACTTCGCCAACGACTACTCCGACGGCATACGGGGCACCGACCGCCACCGGGTGGGCCCGGCCCGGCTCACCGGAGGCGGGCTGGCGCGTCCGGGCACGGTGCTGAAGGTCGCCATGGGCTTCTTCGCTCTGGCCGCGGTCTCGGGCTTTGCTCTGGTCGCCATCAGCGGGACCTGGTGGCTGCTGGCGGTCGGGGCGGCGGCCATCGCGGCGGCGTGGTTCTACACCGGGGGCAAGTGCCCCTACGGCTACGCGGGCCTGGGCGAGGCCTCGGTATTCCTCTTCTTCGGGCTGGTGGCCACCCTCGGCACCACCTACGTGCAGCTGGGGGCCATCACCTTGCTGTCGGCCGGGGCCGCGGTGGCCTCGGGGTCCTACGCCTGCGGCGTCCTGATGATCAACAACATCAGGGACATCGCCTCGGACCAAGCTTCCGGCAAAAGGACATTGGCGGTGCGCCTCGGGGCCCCCCGGGCCCGCGCGGTGTACCTGCTCTTCGTCCTCATCCCATACTTCCTGCTGATCCCAATGGCGTACATGGAGCTAGGGAGCTTGCTGGCCCTCGCCTCCCTGCCCCTGGCCGCACTGGCGGTCCGCGCGGCCTTCCGGCCCCGCTCTCCCAAGGACCTGGTGCGCTCGCTCAAGCTCACCAGCATAGGAACGCTGCTGTACGCCGCGCTCGCCTCCCTGGGATGGTGGGCAGGGCTCTAAGCGCTCACTTGGCGTCGAGGATCGCGTCCACTTCTTGCAGCTCCGAAACGGTGTGGTCCGGCATGACCCCTTCCTCGTAGGGGCAGAACTGCGATCTCTTCAGCACCGCCTTCATGCCCACGCCTTTCGCTCCCTTGATGTCCTGCTTCAGGGAATTGCCGACGTACATGGAGTCGGCCGCGGCCACGCTGAGGTTGGACAGGGCGATCTTGAATATCTTGGGATGCGGCTTCCTCAGGCCGACATCGGTGGAGAAGACCATGTCATCGAAGAAGTCCGTGAGGCCGTAGTGCTCGATGTCCCGCAGGGGGAACTCCGACGGCAGGCCCCACGCCACGTCGGAGATGAGGCCGATCTTCAGACCCTTCTCCTTCACCCGGGAGAGCATCTCCTCGGCCCCGGGGACGAGCTTGCGGTCCTCCAGCAGCACCCCGTAGAATATCTCCAGGCCCTCCTGCAGGTTGTCCTCGTCCAGGACGTCGTAGCGCTCCAGGCATCGCCCCAGGACGTCGACCAACGGGACCTCCACCATTTCCTTCAGCTTCCGTTCCCTGGTCTCCACCAGCAGATCGCCGAGGTACGCGGAGAACTCCCGCCTGTCCACCTCGCCGGGCGAGCTCTTGCTCACCAGCTCGTACATCTTGCCGACCCCTCTTGCTTCCGGACCCTTCCAGTCGCAGTAGTAATCGATGAGCGTGTGCCCGAGGTCGAACAGGACGGCCTTCATGACATAGGGCACGCCGGAGCGAAATATAAACCTTACATTTTTTGCTACGTCGCGGCACGCCAGTACCTCTCCCTGACATTTTAAGTCAGCCGCTCACGTATGAATCCGTGAGCTTGCAGTTGAGCTCGGCCTCACCGCCCCCCCGGACGGCCGGCTCCCGCCCGCAACGGGCAATGGGCACCGTGCGATGCCGTTAGGCGGCCTGCTCGCAGGGAGCATTCCAATGCATTTCCCGAATGCCGTCGCTGGCATCATGCCCCTGTAAGCGTTGTTACGGGAGCCGCTTCGGAACTTCAGCCGTCTTGCTATCAGAGAGTGCCTTTCCTCTTTCGAGGCATCCGAGGGTCCCGCGTGTCCAGTGCACTACTGTTCTGCTGGTCTAATTTGTTGATCACGTGCAATCCACGATTGAAAAGGTGGGTTTTCCGACGATGCTTTTTATAAAGCAAATCGCTTGTTCCGCTCATGCGCGTCTACGTGGTGGACAACGGGGGCCAATGGACCCACCGCGAGTGGAGGGTCCTGAAGTATTTGGACGTGGAGACCAAGATCATACCGAACACCACCCCCCTGGAGACGCTGGAAGTGGACGCGCTAGTCCTGTCAGGCGGATCCCCCCACGTGGCCGTGGAGGGGTCGAGGATGGGAGAGAACGGCACTTACCTGGACAAGGCCGAGTTCCCCATACTCGGCATCTGTGCGGGGTTCCAGTTCATGTGCGCCCACTTCGGCGGCGCCATCACCCCGGCCCAGAGGCCCGAGTTCGGCAAGGCCACCCTGGTGGTGGACGACGAGGACGACCTCTTCAGGGGGCTTCCGAAAGAGTTCGTGGTGTGGGAGAGCCACAACGACGAGGTCACCGCGGTCCCGGAGGGCTTCAAGGTCCTGGCGCACTCGGAGAACTGCCCGGTGGAAGCGGTGAGAAAGGCAGACCGTCCTCTCTATGGCGTGCAGTTCCACCCTGAGGTGGAGAACACCGAGCACGGCTACGACATCTTCCGCAACTTCCTCAAGGTGGTCGAAGAGTGGCGCCACTGAGCCCGGAAGAGCGCGCGGCGGTGGTCGAGGCCCTCGACGCCCAGCTCCGCAAGGAGCCGTTCGAGAAGGCGCTCGGCCGCATACTGAGGCGCCGGGGCCTGGACTTCGACCGGTATGTTGGCATCATGAGCGAGATCAGGGAGCGGGCCCGCAAGGACAAGACCTCACTGGAGGACGCCGCCCGCCTCATCGCAAAAGAAGACCGAGGATGAACAGGACCGCCAGGATGGCGGAGATGATCATCATCGCCGTCAGGAGCTTGGAGCCCCTGAGCGATCTTCCCGAACCGAACAGTATGGGTATGGGGCCGAGAAAGATCACTCCGCCGAACTCGCTCTTCCTGCGCTGATCCCCGGTGCCCTCGGTCCCGGTCCGCTGCCACGGCTCGCCCGGGTACCTCGAATAGTCGTCCTGCCCCGGGTAGCTCTCCCTGGAGAAGTCATCCCCGTAGTGCCGCCACACCGGGGTCCCCATCATGGAGAAGAACGTGACGGCGAAGCCGAGGAAGATCAGGACGCCGCCCGCCAGCGCCCACAGGCCGGAGCCGTAGATCACCGGAATTATGACCAGCAGGGCGAAGCTCACTTCTCCCTGGATGACCCCGACCACTATGGCCGCGACGCCCAGGGCTATCATGGCCAGTCCCGCCCCGGTCAAGGCGCGCATACGGTACACCCCGCTGTCATGCCGCTCACTTCCTCCACCGTTAACGGCGGCTATGTCAATTAGCCTTTTCCATGAGATGCCTGGCTGGAAAGCGATCGATATCCCGACAGGGGATGTAGTGCTGTACAGCAGAGCCCAGCGCTCACGCCGATGCGGTAAGAATAGCTAAGTGGCGTGGCTGGTCGGGATTCGAACCCGAGCCGAAGCCTCGACAGGGCTTCATGATCGGTACTACATAACTGGGGCGCGTGGTCCGATATGCCTGGGGATGAGCAAGTGCTCCTTCAATCCCCATCTCCAAATATTTTTATCACCCAATCCTGATGAGGCCATGGGTTCGCTTTGTCCTCCTTGTCCACAGTGGTCTGCGAGATACTTCAATCAAGAGATTTCAGGGTGTCAGAGAAAGACGGCTACCTTCACGCCAGCAAGGGGAACAGCGAGGTGGTGTTCTGCGTGCTGGAATCCCTGGACGATGAAGCGGTCGAGGATTTCATGACCAGGTACCGGGACCATCCCGGGAAGAGGGTGCTCGCCGTGCTGGAGCCGGTCCCGTCCTCTATGCTCGAGGCCATGGACCGCTCCGTGGTGGTGTGGGACCGCGAGGTGCTGGAGCATGAGATCGGGAGGACCAGGATCGAGAAGGTGGTAGGGGACAAGGACCACGGCATGGTGGACGAGCTGGTGGCCGACGACTTCCCCCGGATGGCGTCGCCGGAGGCGCTCGACAGCGTCGGCGAGGCCGCGGTGGGCGAGCGCATCGTTCGCCCGGTGCTCGGGGTGGAGGACGTCAGGGAGATCTCCGAGCGGGCGGTGGAGGCATTCAACTACCGCCTGGAGCTGGTCCCGCACTTCGTGTACTCCTACGTCTGCCCCCTGTACTCAGGAGGAAGGAAGGTGAGCGTGGAGAGGGGCACGCTCTCGGTGAACGGCCTCACCGGGAGGGTGGAGAAGTGGAACGAGCGGACCGACGTGGTGTACGCGCTGGAGGACGTCCACAGGAGGCTGGAGCCGTCCATTCTGGCACAGGAGGCCGAGGACCTGGCCAAGAAGGAGCTGGTCCGGGTGCACTCGTTCCAGAGGGAGCGCGTGCACGAGGACGAAAGCATCACCATAACCGAGAGGACCACGGTGTCGCCGCGGGAGAAGGAGATCGCGCTGGAGGACCGCGGCACCTACTACATACCGATCTGGTGCGTGGAGGGGGCCCACGGCATCATGATCATCAACGCCGGCACCGGCGAGATCGTCACCGAGGACCGCTGCCGCCTCTGAGCGCTCGGTCCAGCTGCTTCACGATGCGGTCCCAGTGGCTCCCTTTCCAGTACACCTGGCCGCAGCTCCGGCACACCAAGAACTCCTCGTTAGCCTCCAGCACCCGGGGCGGGACCTTACCCGCGACCTCCGATCGCGGGACAAGAACAAGCTCGCCGTTGCACAGCGCGCACCTGGTCATGGGCTCGTCGAACTTCAGCCCGTAGCGTCCGGTCACCTGGGCCAGCTGCTCCTCCAGCTCGTCGCTCTCGATCAGCAGGCCGCCGTCCCCGGCCCTCTCGGCCAGCTGGCGGTCCCTGGTCAATAGCACCCGACGCTCCGCCCTCGCCTCCCTCAGTATTGCGGTATCGTCGCGGCCCTTGGCGTACCCGGTGTCATAGCCCATGATGCGCAGCCACCGCGCCAGCGAGCCGAGCATCTCGTCCGCCAGGAAGCGGGGGCGCTCAGCCATCGATGACCTCGTAGGTCAGCAGGACCCCCCCGCCCAGAACGGCGTGGTCCACCAGGCGGAGCCGCCTGATGCGGTCCTCGGCGAACCCCTCCCCGTCCGCGGGGGTGGGGGAGCCCCGTCCGCCCACCACCAGCGGGCCGACGAACACGCTGTAGCGGTCCACCAGGCCCCGCTCGAAGAAGGAGAAGATGGTCTCCCCTCCCCCCTCCACCATCAGGGTGCGGACGCCCATGGCGTAGAGGCGGTCCAGCAGGGCCGCGAGGTCCACTTTCCCCTTGCCGACCCTGATCACCTCGGCCCCCGGCCACGTCGCGGGGCACTCCTCAGAGGTGGCGATGACCGTCCTCGCCCTGGCATCCAGCACCCTCGCGCCCTGCGGTGTGCGCCCGTTCGAGTCCAGGACCACCCTCAGGGGGTTCTTCTCCGGGGGCAGCCCCTTCACTGTGAGGTGCGGATCGTCCGCCAGGACAGTGCCGACGCCGACCAGGATGGCGTCGGAGGACGCCCTCATGGCCTTGACCCTCTCGAGGTCCTCGGGGGAGGAGATGCGGAGCTGCTTCCTCGCCTTCGAAGCGATCTTCCCGTCCGCGGTCATGGCGCAGTTCACGGTGACATGCGGCCGCATGCCCCAACATCTCTGGCACCATGCATAATATTTGCTACCGGAAACGTTCTAATAGTCACGGATGGGAATGGAACGTCGATGAACAGCATCAGGGTCGTGGAGATCGAGGAGATGAACTTGCGGGGCGCGTACGTCATCGACGGCTTTCCCTCTATCGGCCTGGTCGGCTCCATCGTCGCCAATTACCTCGTCACCGCGCTGAACCTCCGGCAGATCGCGGTGGTGGACTCCGTGCACTTCCCCACCGTGTCCATGATCAAGAACGGCATCCCCAGCAGCCCCGTCCGCATCCACGCCGGGGAGGTCAATCAGGAAGGGGACAGGATGGTGGTGTTCGTGTCGGAGTTCCAGCCCCCTCCGCACATACTCAAGGAGCTGGGCGTCACCGTAATGAACTGGGTGGAGGACCACCGCTGTCGCCTGCTCATATCTCCCGAGGGCATCGGCACCAAGCAGGCCGGGCCTTCTCCGGATGTCCCGGAGGCCGAGCCGGAGGAAAGGGAGGAAGAGAAGGAGGCGGCGTCCAACAGCGTGCTGGGGGTGGCGTCGACCCCTGAAGCGCGGGAGATGCTGAAGAAGAACGACATCGCCATCTTCGAGGGCGGCGTCATCGTCGGCCTGTCGGGGATACTGCTCAACGAAGGGGTCAACCGCCACTTCGACGTCATCACCTTGCTTTCGGAGGCCAGTCCGGACTTCCCTGACGCCCGGGCCGCCGCGGCGGTCACCGCCGCGATCAACAAGCTCATTTTGGACGGCAGCCTGGACATCAAGCCCCTGCTGCAGGAGGCCGAGCTGATCGAGAAGGGCCTCAAGGAGATGTACGACAAGGCCGGGAAGCAGGACGAGCTGAGGAAGGTCACCGTCCCGGGGATGTACGGGTAGGCACGACCTCCACCCGGTGCCCTCGGCCGGCCTTACTTACCTCGAACTTTACATCCAGGAACTGCTGCACCAACCACATCTGGGTGCGCAGGTGCTCGGTGACCTCGCGGACCACGAACGAGGAGGGGCCGCCGGCCAGGGCCATGTACGCCACCAGCTGGTCGGCGGCGTGGACGTCCAGGGTGCCGGGGCCGTCCAGCTCCTCCCAGAGGCGCCGGGCCGCGCTCTCTCCCACCTTCTCCGACGGCACGCCCCTCTCCCCCAGGGCATCAGCGCCCAGCACGGTGTTCCGGAACTTTGCGTACAGCGCGATCCCGGCGCCGGGAGAGGCGCCGGAGGCGCGCTCGGTGCGGATCCTCAGCTCTTCTCCCAGGAGCCTCTTGCGGACGGCGTGGGACATCCGTTCCGCCACATGGTCGGGGAGGTCCTGGGTGAAGCTGGTCCCGCCCATCTCCACGAGATCGCCGCGCTCCTCCAGGACCAGCGGCCCCGGCGCCGACGGCGCCATCGCCGCTCTCACCCTGCCCCCGCCGCGGGGGTAGAATCCTCTCTGCACGATCTCGAGCTTGATGTCCATCCCCATCCTGGACAGCAGCGGCAGCAGTACATTGGAGTAATAGTCCGCCGGCGGGGACATCCTCACATTGGTGCCGCCGATCACCTCGAGCTCGGTGGCCTTCTCCGCGTTCACGGAGGCCAGCAGGCAGGCCTGCAGCACTAATGTCACGCTGCCGGCCGTGCCGACGTCGATGCGGTGCTCGCCCCCTTTCACCTTTCCGGGGCTGAACGTGATCTCTGTAGAACCGACCTCGGCGCGGGAGAGCTCGGCGTCGCAAAGAGAAGCGACACCGCGCACCGCGGCAAGATGCTGCGCCGCCAGGCCCGGCCTGTCGCGCTTGGCCCTTATATTGGATATCCTCAGCTCCTGGCCCGTCAGCGCGGACAGCGCCACCGCGCTGCGGAGGATCTGCCCCCCTCCCTCGCCGTACGAGCCGTCGATCTCCAGCATATCTAACGGTGAACGCGGCCGTCACTTATCCAGCTTGCGCCACGATCGGTGTGCTGGCAGTTTCCTTTCGCATGTATATATGAAAAGTCCCTACTCTTGTATACTTTCCATACTTTTTTTTAGCAAGAACCTGGCAACGCGGTCTGATCGGAGGCCGTTTGCCCGGCTCACATTTCGTCCGGCCGTATCAGGCCCACCGCGTTCCCCTCGGGGTCGGCGATGATTGCGACGTCCCCCACCGCGGGGATGTGCTCCTTCGGCTGCACCACCCTGCCGCCGGCCTTCACGGCCTTGTTGACGTACTCGTCGACCGACTCGACCTGGATATAGTTGACCGGCTTCTGGTTCTCGGAATCCTTCTTGTACAGCCCCCCGTTGAGGCCGGGCTCCAGGATCATGCCCTTCTCGTCGGTGGGCACGGTCTGGAACATTATGTAGTTCATCTGGGGGATGTCCACGGTCTTCCAGCCGAACACGCCGGCGTAGAACTTCCTGACCTTCTCCACATCGTTGGCGGGGATGTCGAAATGCACTATGGTGTGATTCATGCGCTCACGTTCTCCTCGGGACCACATCGGAGCGGCGCGTACTCATCACTTTCGCCGGGACGGCGATCGCTATGATAGTGTGCAGTGACAGGAGAAAAGATCGGAAGAGGTGCGGGCGCCGGGATTCGAACCCGGGCTTCAAGCTTGGGAAGCTTAAGTCCTAACCGCTAGACTACGCCCGCTTGTGCTCCCACTTGATTGCTGATTATGTTTTAAAAGTTTGCAGGCGAAGGCTCACTTCACCGTCTCTAGCTGGCTGATGATGTTCCAGATAAGGGTCCTGCCGTGCAGCGGGATGTTGGGGTCGTTAGCCAGCTCGTCAAGTATGAATATCGCGCTGGCCGCCTTAACGTCCATGGCCTCGTTGGGCTGCAGCAGGCGGTCCTTAGCGTCGGTGGCTCCGCGCCTGATGTTCCTGGGCACCGAGGTGTCCTCCGCCAATTGGTCTAATACGTCTATTACCTGCTTGAGTTTGGTGTTGTCTACCATTGAATGTACCCCCCTTGCGGGAAAGGTTTGGGTCACTTCTCAGCGCCCACGTGGTCGAGAGGTTCGCCCTTCTCGTATTTGAGCTCGCCGCCCTCCTTGAACGTGGTGACCACCATGGAGGTCTTGGTCTCCTTGATCCCGGGTATGCTGGTCACGGTCTCCATCAGGAACCTCTTGAGCTGCCCATAGGTCTGGAACTTCGCCATGGCGACTATGTCGGTGTCCCCCGTTACCAGGTAGACGTAGTCCACGGCGTCGTTCTCGGCTATGGCCTCGGCGATGACGTCCGCCTCCTTGGTCTCCACCTTCAGGCTGATCATAGCAGTGACCTGCTCGTCCCCGAAGTAGGAGGACATGACCTTGTCATAATCGGACTTCTCGTGGTTCGTCATGGTAAGACCTCGCGCCTCTAGATTATTGGGAAGATGTGGCCTATGAGGCTAGCGCAAACGCGGCCAGCTTCCAGAGAATGGTTCAGCCTGCGGTCTCGAACTCCTCTTGGAGGTCGATAATGACCTGCTCGAGCACTTCCTCGAGGGAGGCGCTCCGGTATTCGCGAAGACCGCCTATCTCGCTCTGCACCCTGGCTATGTAGTCGTTGTTGTCCTTGATGAATTCAACGTTGCATAGGGTCTCTTCCATCTTCCTTCGCCTCGAGCCAACCTCCGCGAGAGATGACAGGACGGCGAATACCACCTTCTCTATATATTGGTTTTCCTTTAGATGTACTGGCTGTAGAGGGCACGGTCATTTTTCAGGCCTTGAAAATGCGAAATTCAAAGCGCCCGGCGCATGAAGAACGCGTCCTTCCGGTACCCATAGTAGTTCCTGATGATCCCTGCCAGGACGTAGCCGCGATGCAGGTACAAGTTCATCGCCGGGACGTTGAGCGTCCTGACCTGCAGGACCATCTCCCTCGCCCCGAGGTCCCGGGCGGCATCCTCGGCCGTTCGGAGCAGGGCCGAGGCTACGCCCCTGTTCCGGAACCCCGGCAGCACCGCCAGGGATACAAGCTGGGCCTCCTCCCCGGCGTAGTGGACGGTGACCGCTCCCAGCACCTCTCCCTCCTCGGCGATGAAGGTGAGGAAGCCTTCCCGGGCCAGGATCTCTTCCAGCATCTCCCGGGGATAGCGCTCTGCCTCGAAGCAGGACGATTCGATGTACGACACGCGGTCCAGGTCCTTGATGCCCGCCGGCCTGATGTTCACGGTCCTGGAACGCCGGACCGACCATAACTCTCTTTCCCCCGCGCGGTCACGCCGGCAAAGAAACAATATGCTTGCGCGCACTTGCTCGGTGCATGACCTTCTCCTCCGCCAAGCAGGTCCTGGACGCCCCCTCGGGACAGGAGGTCGCGGTCCGGGGGTGGATATACCGGGCCCGTTCCAGCGGGGCCATCGTGTTCGCGGTGCTGCGCGACGGCTCCGGAATAGTCCAGGTGACCGTGAAGAAGGGCGGCCTGCCCGACGCCGAGTTCGAGGCCGCCCGTTCAGCCAGCATCGAGTCGTCCGTGGAGGTCAGAGGCGCCATGCACGAGGACAAGCGCGCCCCCGGGGGCAAGGAGCTGCGCGCCGCCTCGTTCCGGGTGGTGGGGCCGGCGCAGACCTTCCCCATAACGGAGCACCAGAGCGAGGAATTGCTGCTGGACCACCGGCACCTGTGGATACGCTCCAGGGAGCAGAACGCGGTGATGAAGGTCAAGGCCGCGGCGCTGCGGGGGGCCAGGGAATGGCTGGAGGAGAGCGGCTTCACCGAGGTGACGCCGCCGATACTGACGACGAACGCGTGCGAGGGCGGGACCACCCTGTTCAAGCTGAAGTACTTCGACCGGGACGCGTACCTCAGCCAGAGCGCCCAGATGTACCTGGAGGCGCTGATCTTCTCCCTCGGCCGGGTGTACTCCGTCACCCCGTCGTTCCGGGCGGAGAAGTCACGAACGCCCCGGCACCTCACCGAATACTGGCACCTGGAGGCGGAGGCGGCCTGGGCGGACAACCGGAAGAACATGGAGGTCCAGGAACAGCTGGTCACGGCGATGGTGCAGAACGTCCTCTCCGAGAGGAAGGAGGAGCTGCTGCTCCTGCGCAAGGACATCGAACCGCTGAGGGACATCCGCCCGCCGTTCAAGCGGATGACCTACTCCCAGGCGGTGGACAGGTTCAGAACGCAGGGCCACGAGATGTCCTGGGGCTGCGACCTCGGCGCGCCGGAGGAGAGGGCGCTCACGGCGGAAGAGACGGTCCCGCTGTTCGTGACCAACTATCCTCGGGAGTGCAAGGCCTTCTACATGAAGGAGGACCCCGAGGACCCCAGGACGTACGCGTGCGCCGACCTGCTGGCCCCTGGCGGCTTCGGGGAGATCATAGGCGGTTCCGAAAGGGAGACGGACCTGCGGAAGCTGGTGTCCCGGATGCAGGCGCAGGGCATCGCCATGGGACCGTACGAATGGTACCTGGACCTCCGGCGATATGGTTCGGTCCCCCACTCCGGCTTCGGGCTGGGGGTGGAGAGGGTGGTGAAGTTCGTGTGCGGGCTCGAGCACATTCGGGACGCGGTCCCGTTCCCCCGCACGGTATCCCGGGTCTACCCCTGAACGTAGCGGGCGATGTGCGTGATCATGTCGTACGCCTCCTCCAGCTCGCGGATCAGCACGTGCTCGTCGATGGTGTGCGCCAGCTTGGGGTCGCCGGGGCCGCAGATGAACACGTTGGGATTGACGGCCGCGAACTTGGGCGCCTCGGTGGCGTACGGCACCACGGTGGGCTCGGTCCCCAGGAACCTCGCCAGCTCGGCGCCGATCTCCGAGCGGGGGTCCGACTCGAACGCCTCGATGGTGTACTCCACCTGCATCTGGAACGCCTCGCCCCGCAGGCGGTTCACCACGATGTCCTGGACGTCCAGGCTGGTCTGCGGCAGGGGGAACCGCATGTCCACCTCGGCGGTGCAGTGGTCCGCCACCACGTTGTTCTTGTCTCCCCCCTGAATGGTGGTGACGCACAGGGTCATGCCGGTGCTCTTCTGCGTGGATATCTCCGCCAGGTCCAGCAGCCGGTCGATCAGGTAGTGCATCTTGAGCACGGCGTCATCTCCCAGCCACGGCTGGGAGGCGTGGGCGGCCCTGCCCTTGGTGGTGAGCCGGAAGCGGAACAAGCCCTTCTCCCGGTACGCGGGGGCGAGGCCGGTGGGCTCGCCCACCAGCACGCCCTTGGCATTCTTGACCACGCTTTCCTGGACCGCCGCATCCACTCCCTCCATCTGCTCCTCCTCGTCGGTGGTGAAGCATACCGAGAAGGGCACCTTCTCCTTCACCAGGTCCTCGGCCGCCTCGATGACCGCGGCGCCGAAGCCCTTCATGTCGGTGGAGCCCCGCCCGTACAGGCGGGGGCCGTCGATCTCGCCCTGCTCCCTGCTCCACCCGGTGCCTACGGGCACGGTGTCCAGGTGACCGGAGAAGAGCATGCCGCCGCGGCCGTAGGTGGCGATGATGACCGGGAAGTCCTCCTTCCCTACCCTGCGCACCCTCATGCCCGCGTCCTTCAGCCTGCCGCTCACGTACCCGAGCACCGGCCCCATGTCGGAGTGCAGGTCGCTCTCAAAGGAGATCAGCTCCTGGAGCGTGGGGACCACGTTACTTCGCATGCTGCCCTCCCTTCACCAGGAACGGTACCTTCACCACCGCGGCGGGGACATGGGCGTCCCTTATCCTCACTTCCAGCGCCTGCCCTGTCCTGGCGTGCCCCGGGTCGACGTAGGCCAGGGCGATGCCCCTGCTGAGGGCGGGGGACAGCGTTCCCGAGGTGACCGCGCCCACCTCCCTCCCCTCGGCAACGACGGGATAGCCGTGCCGGGGGATCCCCCTCCCTTGCAGCTCGATGCCCACCAGCTTGCGGGGCGCCCCCTCCTCCCTCTGTTTCAGCAGCGCGCCTCTTCCGATGAACTGATGGTCCCACTTGACCACCCAGTCCGGGCCCGTCTCCAGGGAGGTCTGGGCCCCGTCGAAGTCGGTGCCGGAGAGCAGGTACCCCATCTCCAGGCGGAGCACGTCCCGGGCCCCCAGGCCGGCCGGCTGGAGGCCGGCATCCCTACCGGCGCCCATCAGGGCGCTCCATACCGCCGCGGCGGCCCCGTTATCCACGAGGATCTCGAAGCCGTCCTCCCCGGTGTAGCCGGTGCGGGTGACGTAGCACTGCACCGTTCCCTGGGCCGGCGCGGGGAGGTCCAGCAGGCCGGGCAGGAACCGTGCCCCCTCGGCGCTCCGGACCCTCAGGTCCGCGAACTCGCCGTGGAAGCGCTTCAGCCCCTTGAGGTCGAAGGCCGCCAGGCGCTGCAGGATGTCCCGGGACCTCGGCCCCTGCAGGGCCAGGCAGCTCAGGCGGTCGGACACGTTGATGACCTCCCCTCCCTCCATGTGGACGGCGGTCCACTCGAAGACCTCGTCGGCGCGGGAGGCATTGGGCACCATGAGGTAGGTGCCCGGGGACAAGTGGAATACTATGACGTCGTCCATGATCCTCCCCTGATCGTCGAGAATGTGCGAGTAGATCCCCTTTCCCACCGGCAACCCCTCGAGGTCATTAGTGAGCAGCCGGCGCAAAGAGCCTTCGGCCCCCTCCCCCCGGACGACGATGTCGCCCATGTGGGAGACGTCGAACAGGCCCGCCCGCTCCCGGACCGCGCGGTGCTCGTCCAGCACGGTGGTGTACTGGACCGGCATCTCCCACCCGGCAAAATCGACCATGCGCGCGCCCAGGGCGGCGTGGACCGGGTACAGGGAGGTTCGCATCATGGTCGTCCCCCGAGTAGCTCCCCTTATGGCTAAAATGATTTCCATCGGCCCCGCCGCTTCTGGACGGGCCGGGGCGCAAGCCTAATTATTGCTTAGAGCGTTCCGTTGGGCATGGTCCGCTCCATAAATCCCCGCACCGGACAGCCGATCAAGGAATTCCGCTCCTCGTCGTCCAGCGAGGTCCGCGAGGCCTTCGGGAAGGCTAGGAAGGCGCAGAAGGCCTGGTGCCTCAGCACCACCAAGGAGGACCGCGCCGCCCGCCTGAAGGACCTCGAGGCGGTGTGCCGCAGGAGGATGGACGAGGTGGTGGGGACCATGTTCGAGGAGGTGGGCATACCCAAGAAGGCGCTGGTGGGGGCGTACAACAGCGCCCTCTCAGGAGTGGACGGCTACGTCGCCGAATACCTCCGCGCCGGAGACAAGGAGTACCCGCTGCCCCCGGCGGGATGGCCCGACACCAGGGCGGAGATACAGCTCCTGCCCCACGGGGCCGTGGCGCACATCGGGGTGTGGAACTTTCCCTTCTGGCAGACCATGATCACCGCGATGCCGGCGCTGCTGACCGGCAACTCCGTGGTGTACAAGCCGTCGGAGCTGTGCACCATGTCCGGGCTCAGGATCGCCGACCTGGTGCACGAGGCCGGGTACCCCAAGGACCTGTACGTACCTTTGATCGGCGGCGCAGAGGTGGGCAGGGAGATGGTGCGCTCCGACTGCGACGCCGTAGCGTTCACCGGGAACATCGAGACCGGCAGGGACGTCGCCAGGAACGCCGGGATCAAGCCCCTGATCTTGGAGCTGTCGGGCAACGACGCGGCCATCGTGTGCGAGGACGCCGACATCGAGCAGGCCGCCCGGGGCATTGCCTACGGCTCCTTCTCCCGCGGCGGGCAGGTGTGCGTGCGGGTAAAGCGGGTCTACGCGCACGAGGCCGTCGCGGAGGAGTTCCTGTCGAGGCTGGTGGGAATCGCCTCCAAGCTCGACGCAGAGGAGGACGTCGGCCCGCTCATCCGGGAGGAAGCGAGGCAGAACGTCAACGGGGTGGTGCAGGGCGCGGTGGAGGGGGGCGCGGAGCTTCTCTGCGGAGGGAGCAGCGTCGATGGGCCGGGCTTCTTCTACGAGCCGACGGTGCTGCGCTACAGCGACGACTCCCTGGAAGTGGTTAGGAAGGAGACCTTCGGACCGGTGTGCCCGGTCAAGGTGGTGCACGACGAGGAGGAGGCGGTGAGGCTGGCCAACGACACGCCCTACGGGCTCGGGGCGACCATCTGGACCAGGGACATGGATAAAGGGAGTGCGCTGGCGAGGCGGATGGAGGCCGGGAACGTGTGGATCAACGAGTGCGTTCGGACGCTGCCGTGCGGCGAGTACTTCCAAGGATGGAAGCAGAGCAGTATACCCTCCTCGATGTCCCGGCTGCAGATGTTCACCAAGAAGAGGACCGTGGTCTCTAACGCGTCATGTGAGCCGAGGAAGCACTGGCCGGGATGAACACGCCTGTCCTGCTTGAGCGCGGTCACGCTTTCAACTCCCAGAGTTCGTGACTGCGCCCACCTCTGGCAGCGTCGATCTTTCAGTTCATTCTCCGGCGAATTTATGCAGATGTTGCCGAGCCCCGGCGCGTGAATGCAAAATGATAACTTTTATATTTTAGAATCGTAATACCAAGTCGGACTATACATCCAATGATGATTCTGTGTTGGATGTATCGTTCAGCAGCGTGGCCTTCGACAGGGGATCGTAGAGCCGCGTGAAATGGTGGGGGAGAACATGGTAATGAACAAATCGTTCGATTACCGCAAGGCCGCTTCCGCGATAGCCATGGCCTTGCTGGTGGTGTCCGTCTCGTTCAGTTGCATGACCGGAGCAGAGGGAACGGTTCCGAAGAAGAGCGGCAGCGCCGACCTGACGGATAACGGCAACGGGACCGCTTCAGCTCGCCGATCGAGCCGACCGTATCGTCGTTGGACGATATCATCCCCCAGAGCTACATGACCAAAGAACCGTATGGCATTTGCTACTGGACCCTCTATGGCGTTTATATTTTCAACGAGTCCCGGCCGGAAAAGATGTCCTTGACGTCCCTGAACGGCACTAAGCTGGTGGAGGAATCGTTCTTTACCCTCGATGCCGGAGGCGAGTCGTTCGATATCCTCGGCGGAAAGATCTTATCCGCCGTCGATGAGCGCCTGGAGATAAGCTACTCGCTCAACGACGCGTTGTCAAAGGCCGCTTGGGACATGACCGTCGTATACGACTTCGAGGAAGGGAAGAGACCGAAGATCACCGCCTCGGTCGTCGCGCCCGATGCCGATATGAAGGGTTGGAACATCGCCTGGGTCATCATCCCGGGAGAGGACGCCACAGTGGATGAGTCTGACGCGCAATGGGCGGGAACATCTCTTGATGATATTGTCGGCAAGAGGCCGTCCTCGTCAGATCTCAGCATTACGTTGAACGTCGGCTCGGAGAAGCTGACGATCGACTGGAACGATGCCGCGGAAGGGGACCTGAGCGTCGCTCGGCACGATGCGAGGAGCGAAGGAACCCCAGAGAAGGAGAGACGGTCGCTGGTAATCTCGTTCCGGGAAGGGGAAGAGGTCATCGATCCGACCGTGGTCGGGGATGTCCCCAATGTGAATGCGACAGGATTCGCTTGCCAACGGAAGATGTTCTGGTATGACGGCATCTACTGGCTGTTCTACAACAGTGGGACGGCCATCTGCTACCGGTACAGTGCGGATGGCATCACTTGGAGTGGCCAGGTATCGCTGCCGCAGGGAACTACCCCTCATCCTGAATGTGGATTCGATGTTGCATTTAGAGATGGAAATCTGATGGTGGGATGGTGCGATTCATCCCTGACAGTATACGTGAAAAAAGGTACCGTAATAGGGACTACCATACAGTGGATTGACAGGGCTCTGATCGATAAGTGCTATGATGCGAATTACTATATCTTAAAAACGCCAGTATCGGTGGCTATAGGGGACGGCGTCTACTGGGTAGCATACTATTGTGATGGCGGAGGGGTGTCATACTGTACGCGTGTCTGGAAATCGGCAACTTGTGAAGAAGACAGCTTTCATTTGTCCTGGACTGTGCCGCCATGGAATGACCTCTATTCTCACTGGAACATCGTTCTACTTCCGCTCGCAAGAGGGTCCGTAGCTCTGCTTGAAACAGGTTATAGTCCTTCAGGACATCAAAATCAATACATTCGGATAAGCTATTATCTGCCTGAAACAAATGGTTGGGCAGGGCCATATCCTTACGATATCGGTATGTTCTCCGGCTATTCCCCAATCTATAATGCGGGGCAGTTTTCGGCTGTAGCATCATCGGATGGGGCGGTCCACATTGCCTATGTAGGAACCGACAAATATGTTCGATACGTTGCCATAGGTCTTGATGGTTCCCACCCCATTTCCAATATAGGGCGTGGTTATTCACCTACAATCAGTCTTGATGCGAATAACCTTCTGCACATATCTTATTTTAATGAGGAAACATCTGAAACATTGGTTCAACATTATCAAAAATATGCAAACTCTGGCTCTTGGTCAGGTGGCACTCTTTGTTCTTGTGGGGACTTATTCGAGGTCTTCCTTGATCAACTAACCTCATGGGTTAGCCCCATTAACTCATTGGCACTGGCATGGACCAACTACTTTTTTGACGGTTCATGCTCAATCAGTTATGCCAGTATCCCACTTCCATTCGGCACCTCCGGCTATTCATCGGACCCCTGGGACAGGGACGGGCTGTCCCCGTATGGGACATATTTCGCCATGAACGGCCAGTATATCTCCCCGGGGTCAGGCCAGCTAACCCTCGTTCAGAACGATGTCTCCATCACCGGCCGGGGAGGCCTGGACCTCGGGGTATCGAGGATATACCAGCAACCGAAATATTTCATGCACAATACGCCATATGATTACAAGGCGTTCCCGTCCTGCAACATGGGCCGGTTCTGGTCGCTCGACCTGCCGTGGATGGATGATCGGTACGTGTACCTGGCCAACGGGCAGCGCTTCGTCATTCAGTGGGGTAATGAAGGCGATGCCAAAGAGTTCGTCAATCACGACGGGGTGCATTTCGTCCTGCGTGACGTGAACAAGCAAGGGACGAAATATTACGAGCTGATCACGTCGGCCGGACTGAGATATCAGTTCGATCACTCCGGCTACGCTCTCAAGAAGATATCTGATCTCGCGAACTATGATCCCGGTGCCGCTTCATACACGGAACCATACAACTGCCTGACCCTCGAGTATAGCGGCAGCCGCCTTACATCCATAACCGATTCGGCACTGGGACGGACCATAACGTTCTACTACAACTCCAATGGGCTGCTGAGCAGCATAATGCGGCCGGACGGGGAAACGATCCAGTACGGCTACGCTCAGCACGATGGACAGCAGTTCCTTGCGTCAGTGACCGATGCCGATGACAGGGTCACCACGTTCACCTATGATCCGAGCAGCAACTATCTGCTCAACAGCATAACCTATCCGAGCGGAGGAAAGGTGCAGTACACTTACGGTGTGGATCAGACTCCCGCGACAGAAGTAACGTCCCGACTGGTGATCTCGGAATCCATCAGGAACGCGGCCACCAACGCTCTGATCCGCCAGACCTCCTTCGACTACAAGATCGTCAACGGCAAGGTGACTTACTGCAAGCTCGTCAATTACGACGAAACAGGGACGATACAGGGAAGCAACATCTACATCTTCCAGTCCACGCTGAAGAGTTCCAGCGAGATCGTGCTCGGCCCGGCGGGCGAGCAGATGCAGAAGACCACCACGTGGTACGACGCCAGGGGACAGCCAAGCAGAGTGGACACCTACAGCGGCAGCTCTGCTGAGGTAAGCTACTCGGAGTACATGGCCTACGATGACTGGGGCAACGTGATATTCACCAGGGACGCCCTCGGCCACGACTCATACTATTCGTACGCCAACACCGATACCCAGAACTCGTTCCAGGGCGGGACCATACTGGAAAGGACCTCTACTGGCAAAATATTCCACGACGCGTTCGATGACTGGGACCTTTCGGATTGGACCGTGGACGCCGGAGCGGGGAGCGTGCAGCTGGACGGATCTGCGGACCCGACAAGAGCGCCGTCCCTCAAGCTTACTCGAACAACAACGTCCGGCGACTTGTCAGCAACTCATCAGTTCGCCGGGCAGAGCGGCAACTTCAACATCCAGACCTCCTTCATGACGCGGAACACGCTTCCAAACTACATCATGGCGATGAGTGGCAGCACGGCCCGGATCAATTTCGAGTCGCAGGGCGGCTATTTCAAATATTATACCGGAAGCGCATGGGTCTCGGTCGCACCATGTGCGCCTAACACATGGTACGATGTCGGGTTCGCCGTCAAGTACTCCAGCAATGCATACGACATCTATATCGACGGAGTGCTGGTGAAGAGCAACGTTCCCCTCTTGGCGTCGGGACAGCTCAACGCCATAAGGTTCCAGGCAAACTCAAATGGCGGAACCGCGACCGCCCTGTGGTTCGACGACGTCCGGATATACAAGAGCAGCACCGTCACCGTCAGCGGGCTGGAAGCGGACGACATCGTCGAGCTGTACAACTCAAGGGGCGAGCTTCTGGACCGCAGCAAGTCCGGAACGCTCAGCATCCCTCCGTTCTCCCGGCTGTCGTTACCTGCGTACATTAGGCTTCTCAAAGTAGGTGACACCTCGATCTCCACCCCCATGATGGACATCTGGGGCGGGGATGCGTACTCTGTCGTAGACGGCACTTTCATCGCAGGTGTGAAGGGGATCTCCAGCGGATACGCTCAATCCCGGAGCTCCATCGCCGACGATGCCTGGCCGTCCGGCTCGACCACTTATTCCTTCATGATGGAGTACAGTTGGATAACGGATTCCGATTATGCCGTCACCAGCGACAAGTATCGGCAGAGTGGGTACTCGATAAGCATATATAATCACGGCCACGGCTTCAAATCCACCACATCCTACATGCGCGTGAACGCATCGGACGCTATCGTTCAGTATATATGGCTTGAGGACGGGAAGATGCCTCAAGAGATCGTGCTCCAGTACTTCGTCAACGGTGTCTGGAAGAGAGCATACTGGGGCGGAGACACATCTGGAAACGATGCATTCACCACTCTAGTTCCCTCTGAACTGGAACCCCTATCACAACACATTCATCGCATCGGGAACGTGCCGCAGATTACGGGGCAATGGGCACAACTTACCGTCAAGGCATCTGACCTTGGGATACCTGATGGCAGCAACATCTATGGGATCATCTACGGCCTCAGGGGCGGGACGGCCAAGTGGGACAGCTCCGGCGTCCATGGCCTCGGGGTCAGGGTGGACGGCCTATCGTCCGGCATGACGGTGAAGATGACGCTGGTGAACGGTACCACGGTGTCGAAGACCGCCACTTCCGGCTCTGTAACTCTGGACCTGTACTCCCAGGGCGTTCGGGCGTTCCCCATCTCCGCTTCCTTCGAGATCTACGACAGCGTCGGGACCTTGGTCTACGCCAGCCCCGTCTATGATGAGATCTACAACTACGACAAGTTCAGCTACGAGGGGACCGACTTCTACGCGAACAACATCAAGAGCGATCTGCACAGCAGTCTGGCAGGCGCGCTGACCTATCAGAACGACGAAGGAACGACAGCGCAGGATAGCTACATCAAGTACAATTATGACGGGTATCCTATCGCGTCGAAGTCCAGGCTTGGCTCCGGATGGGCCTGCACCGAGTCGTTCTACGACATCTGCGGCAATCTGGTGTCGAGCACCGATGCCGCCGGCGTGAGGACGTATTACGAATATGGGGACGGAAGAACATACCTGGAGCGTACATGGGGCGCTGCGATCGGCGAAGCGGTCGAAGAACTGGAAAACTTCGGATCGCCGAGCGGTTGGACTCTGTCTAAAGGTTCAAGCAACGGCAATGTTGCTTGGCTGGTAGGGCAATACAGCACGTCCAGATACTGCTCTCCCTCCAGCTCGGTGGAGCTCGGTTTCACCACCGGCGCTCCCAGTACCTACGATACCGGCTCCGTCACCGCCTGGAAGGAATACAACATCGCTGAGGTAAACGAGATCTCGACGAAGATGTACGTGAGCGAGCACTCTCACGACGGCCGCCAATGGGACACCCTGGACTCTGCCATACGTATGAGATTGTACGACGCCTCCGGTACCAATTACGCCACCTACGCCTATTGGCTGGCATGCTGGAGACAATCAACGGACAATCGCACCGCTCCCGATAGCTACACTAAGGTCATCTACGGCAAGCCGCCGATGAACGCCTGGCTTGACGTCGTTCTGCATCCTTCTGAGGACTGGGATATAGATTGGAGCGATTGCTCAAAGGTGCGCATCGAGCTCCATGTATACGGTTCCGGCACCGTCGCCGACAAGTTCAGGGTAAACTATGACGACCTATCCATACATGGCCGGGCGCAGGACGAGCGGGGGCGAACATCATATTCTTACGATCTTGCCACCGGGCGGCTAAATTCAGTCACCGACGCCTACGACGCTACGACCAGCTATCAGTACGATGTGCTCGGCCGGACCGTTAGGACGACCAACCCCGACGGGACCAGCGTTTCCATCGAGTACGACGACGAGAACAACAAGGCCGCTTACTATGACGAGCTGGGACGCAAGACCGTGAGCTACTACGACGTCATCGGCCGCCTCGTCAAGGTGGAAAGCTACGGGTTGTCGAGCACGCCGCACTCCCAAGTCACGTATGAATATAACTGGCAGGACCTGCCTGTCCGGGTAGTAGACGAGATGGGCCGGGCGACCGAGTACTCATATGATTATCTTGGTCGCCAAACCTCCGCCGCCGTTTACGATGAAGGGACCGGTGCCACGACCATCAATGATGACTTCACTTCGACCGCGGGATGGCAGCCGTACTCGCACCGCTCCTGGCTTACCTCCTCGTTCTCGACCGAGCAATACCATTCCGCCGGGCAGTCCGTGAAGCTCACCTCTATCGGAGGAGGCGCCGACGGTCAGGATTACGGCACCACGACGATGAGCAAGGACCTCAGCGCCAGTGAGATATCGGATCTCTCGGTGAAGATGTTCGTGAGCGAGTACTCTCACAACGGCTGGCAGTGGGACCGCCTTGAGTCAGGCATCAAGCTGAGGTTGTACGACGCCTCCGGGAGCAATTATGCCAACTACACGTACTGGCTGTCATGCTGGACCCAAAGTTCGGACAGCCGAACTACAACGGACCCGAACACCAAGGTCATCTACGGCAAGCCGGCCCTGAACACCTGGCTGAATATCGTTCTTCATCCCTCCGATGATTGGAACATCGACTGGTCTCGCTGCGACGATGTGAGGTTCGAATTCTTCGTCGATATCGGCGGCTCCAACGCGGACCGCTTCACCGTGTACTACGACGATCTCTCCGTCGAATGCGCCGGCAGCGTCACCAGCAGGTACGCATCGTACACCGAGTACGATGACGTGAACCGCCTGGTAACGTACATCGACGAGCTCGGCAACAAGAAAGTGATGAAGTACGACGTGCTGGGTCGCCTTAACGCTTCCCGGGAGTACCACTCCTCGACGCAGTACTACGAGACGCTGATGAGCTACGATGCCGCCGGCAACCTCAAGACCGTGAGGCAGGCCAACGGCGAAGTCACCCGCATGCACTACGACGCCTTGGGCCGGCAGACCTCCATCCTGTACCCGGACGGCTTCTCCGAATCGTGGACCTACGACAACGCCGGAAAGGTGCTCACATCCACATCCAGGAGCGGACTGGTGACCACATCCTCCTACGACGGCTTCGGCTACCTGACGAGCGTGGCGAGCGAGGATGATACCATCACCACCGGCTATGATCTCAAAGGACGTGTCGTCGAGAAAAGCAACGATCTAGGCACGATAACCTACCAGTATGACGACATGGACCGGGTCGTCGAGATGATCGAGATCGTGGACGGCGTTCCGTTCACTCTCTCGTACGAGTACGACGACGTCGGGAACCTGCTGCACGTCGACTATCCTGATTCCGGCAGGGTATCGTACGTTTACGACGACCTCGACCGTTTGGTAGACATAGTATCCGGCGGGACGAACCTGCTGCACCTCGCGTACAACCTCGACGGCTCCGTAGCAACGGAAACCTACCTCGGCGGCAACTCCGTCGTTTCGTACTCTTACAACGGACGAGGATGGGTCAGCGGCATATCGGCGGAGGACCGCTACGGTGCCGATATCCTGGGACTGCGGTACAACTACGACGCGGCAGGCAACGTGCTCAGGATCCAGGACAGCGTCGGTCCGGCGGGCACGGAGGACTATACGTACGACGCTCTCGGTCGTTTGACCAAAGCGACCGGGGCGTGGGGCAGCATACAGTACGGCTACGATGCCGTCGGGAACCGAATATGGAAGAACGAGAACGGGAACAACGTGTCGTACTCCTACGGCGTGTACAACCAGCTCTCCTCGGATGGAACATGGGGATACAGGTACGATGAGGACGGGAACGTGGCGTGGAAGGAAACCTCGTCGCTGAAGTACAACTACCTGTATGACCCGCTCGGCCGGATGAGCTCCGTTGTCAAATACCAGTGGCAGTCAGGTAGCTGGGTCTCAGCGGTGATGGGCGAATATGGCTACGACGCCAACGGGGCCAGGGCCATGACGATCGATCCGTCGGGCACAAGCCGCTTCGTCTACTCCGGCCACGATCCCGTGTACGAGGTCTCCTCCGACGGTACGACCAACAAGTACGTGTATGCCAACGGGCGGCTGGCCGTAAGGATCGTCGACGGGACCGAGAACGACTGCTACATCTCCGACGCTCTCGGTTCGACGAGACTGGTGCTGAAGAACGGGAACGCCGGTCCACAGGACATCCTGTTCTCGGCGGTGACGTACAAGCCGTTCGGCGCCGTTTACTCCCCGACCGGTTACGACCAAGTTATGTTCGCCGGGGAAATGATCGACGGTACCGGCCTGGTGTACCTGTTCGCTCGCTACTATGATCCGGAGCTGGGACGGTTCCTCGCCCTAGATCCAGAGCTTGGCTCGCTGTCGATGCCGCAGACCCTGAACCGGTACGTGTACTGCGTGAACAGCCCGCTGATGTTCATCGACCCGACCGGAATGAGCATCTTCGGAGACATTGGCAACTGGTTCAGCAATAATTGGAAGACAGTTGCTGTCGTCGCTGTTTGTGTCGTACTTACGGTGGCGACCGCGGGTGTCGCGTCACCCGCTCTCGCCCTTGCCGCTTCGGTAGCCATCGGCGCGGGGACGAGCGCTTTGGATTACGGTCTGAATGCGGGATCGAGCTTCTCCTGGGAAGGATTGGCGGCGAGCACGGCAATAGGCGCCGGGACCGGGGCGATAGGCTTCGGGGCGGGAGCCGCGATAACCAAACTCGCGGCCAAAGGTCTGGCAGCTACTGCCGGATCAATAACGTCAAAACTATCACCGATATCCAAGAGCCTTCCTTCAAACGGTCGTTTCGCCGTCATTGGGGAATCCATGACTCGGGTCAATGAGTTCAAACTCAAGTACGGCGGCGAGACCATGCGGAAACTGCCGAGCACAATGCCAGAGGCGAAGATGGAGGTAAAAAATATCAAATGGATTAACAAAATGATGGATAAGGGATACCCCGTTGTAGATCTGGGTCGAAATCCAGAGTTTGTGAAGATGGGTTTGGAAACTAAAAAATTCTACCAGTTGGAACTAAAAGAGATAGCAGCACGAGGATATGAAAATGTGATAAAGATCAATTGGCCTTAGGAGTGTCGGACCAATGCTGAAAATCAAAATCGTTGATGGAGAGAACCTCGATCTATGGGTGGCGGAAGTGACCCCTCCGCAGGGGAACTGGAGATCGCCCCAGCCGATGCCATGGCGCGAATTGGACCAGATACTGACATCCATGGGATTCGACAAGGACGAGCTTATGAATGCCAGGATCGAAGCATACGTCGAAGATTCCGAATCTGCATACCGCAGGCTCGAAAAGGAATACCTGCCGTTCTTGCAAGCGACGTTGGCAGGGGAACGGGAGGTCCCTCCACCACAAAGACGGTTCATCGAGGCGTGGATGGCTTACGCGCTTTATTACCGCGATGAGATACGCCCTCTTTGGAATGTCCTCTATCGGTCCGATGCCGTCTTTCATAGTTCCCCAAGTTGTGACGAGCTCTCCTGGGCGTTCCTGCGTCTTCGTGAGAGGGGATGGCTGGCAGTTGATGGAGATCGGTTCGGCCTGACGCCCGAGGGAAGTCATATCGTTCGGGACGTCCTGAGCCAGGACGATGATATGTACTGGTATGTACTGATCGAGAGATGGATGTCGGAACATCCTCTGCCAGGCGATGAAAATGCCGAGATCTGGAAATCCGAGACCAAGGTCTTCGACAAAAATGCCGAATCCGAGTACCGCAGGCTCGAAAAGGAATACCTGCCGTTCCTGCAAGCAGCTTTGGCGGGGGAACGAGGGGTCCTTCCACCGCAACGGCTGATCAGCGAGGCATGGGTCGCTTACGCTCTTTATCGCCTGGACGGCATACGTCCATTATGGGAGGTCATCAGATCGGCCGATGACCTCTTCATCAATATTCCCGATCCTGATAAGCTCTCCTGGGCGTTCCTGCGTCTTCGTGAGAGGGGATGGCTGGCAGTTGATGGAGATCGGTTCGGCCTGACATCAAAGGGACGTCGTGTCATTCGGAGGCTCAAGCGCCGGTACAAAGATATGCATTGGTGGGAGCCACTTCAGAACTGGATGTCAGATCATCCTCTGCCAGGCGATGAATGAATGGGCCGCTGATATTATAGCCAGGAAATGTGAACCTTGATGAAAGATGATGAACAGATAATAATCAACAGGGTGAAGAAACCAATCTGGGAACAAATAAGCCTAGCTGAATCATTAGATGAGGAACTAATTCCAACAATGAATAGTAAGAGCAAAAGGGAGAACGAATTGAAACAACTGGGCATCTTCCCGCTGGCTCATCTACCGGAAGAAGGATAGGGGGGCTTTCTCAACCAAGCCCCTTTACTGAGAACAGAAATCGCCGGGGCGACATGTGGCTTAGGGTTGGCAATTGGCATGGGAGGAGGCTTCGCCGCAGGTGCGGTAGGGGAATATGCTAGCCAGAGATTAGATGGTAAGGAAATCGATATGAACTCAGTGCTAATTTCTGGGGCGATAGGGGCTGCATTTGGTGGACTGGGCGAGTTCGCTCCGGCTTTGAAAACAGGTTCATTGACTAAATTCATTAGCAGTGCCAAAAACGTGAAGCTTGTTGACTTGAAACCCATGCTCCCATATCCAACAAAAATTGGTTTAAAAGAGTTTAGATTACCGGGATATATGGATATGATTGGTGCGCCAGAATATCTTGCAGGAGGAAACCGTGCGGCAGTACAGTTAACCATTGACGTTGGCCTCTCTATTGCTGAGTCTGGTATGGAATGGGCTCAGAAAAGGCATTATGTTAGCATAGCCAGTTATACAGCAGTCGCCAGTCCGCGTCCTCTAGATGTGATTGACGTGCGTACCTTTTCTAACACCGCGGTGTAGGAGGGATAAAACGTGACATACACAATTATTGAGCTTTTTAGATGCGAGAGGTTGTTGGGGGCATGTGAATAACTATATTCTTGGCCTGCCTTATCACATTTGGCGCATTCGCCATAGGCTGGCTGGTTTCCTATGCAGCTTCACGCTGGGTATTCAGACGCTCGGCGAGCCGGATGAAGGCTCTGGAAGATAGGCTGAGAACCGAAGACCCTCGCAACATGGTTCTGTGGCGGAAGCAGATGCATGGCTACTTCTTCGGTTTCATACATTTTTTCTGGATAGTGTTCATTCTTCTGTTCGAACTCTCCATAATTTTCGGAGGAACAGATCCGTGGACCGATGGAACGATGAGAGATTTGCCTACGTTTACTCTCTGCTTTACCATTGTGGTCGTCACGTTGGCCCCATTGCAATCGTTAGAATCTGGGTTTTCCGTCGTCGTGGCGAACGACGAGGGCATCAGACAGCTCAGGCCGGGACTGCGAGGGTACAAGGAAAAAGCCAAGATACCGTGGGACAGCGTCGTCAGCGTAGACTACTACGGCGGTTCGAACCAGATCGCCGGCATCGCCATCGCCGGGTCGGGTCAGGCGATAAATGTAAGGCTCGACTCCGACAACTTCGACCCGCTGTGCGCGCTTTTGATGAGCAAGGTCCCGAGGGACTCTTTCTCGGTCCCGGCGTACAACTATTGTCGCATCTACGTGAATTGACGAAAGAGAAGGCGTAACAATGGCACTGGATCTCAACTACCGACATGAGTTCAGGGGCATGAGGCCCGAGGACATCACAGATAGAATAGTTCTCTGGTTGCAAAAGGAGAACGCGCAGAAGGTCATCAGTGATGGGAAGGCGAGCGTCGAGGCGTCCCACGGCTCGCTGAAGTGCATAAGGTCGTGGGAGCGCAACGGCAGGAAGAAGCTTAAGTTCGCTATCGCGCCGACCAGCGGTGGCGTCACGGTCACCGTCACAGCGACGCCGTCGATGGCCAACTCCTCCGACGTGGCCATGATGCTGGCCGAAGCAAAACTGAACTGGGGCCTGCTGCTGGAAGAATGCTGGTCCGCCGTGGAGGGCGTGGCGGTAACGGAGAGCGGCCGCCGCATGGCCGAGATCAAACATGAGATCACGACAAGCAACCGCGAGATCGGTAAGAAAATGGTGCTCAACGGCTCGATCGGCTTCGTGCTGGTCTTCGTCCTCGGCGTCGCGGCGATCTCGCTCACCGACGGCGCAGTCCCCAGCGTGGTCGTGGTGGTCCCATCGGTCATGTTCGCGCTGACGGCGTTCTGGGGCTTCATGAAGATGAGGGACTGAGCGATACATGATTCGTTCTCTAGTATTGTAACTCTCTTGCAACGTCAGTAATTGGCACGATACAGAACGGTGTCAGAACGCCCATATTCATTAGGGGCCCAATTCAGGGTGTCGACGATAGCTATCCTCTCGTCGGTCGGGGAGGCCATTCGGGGAGCGGCCGTTACTATCGGCCCTCTGGAAGCTTTCACCTCGTCCAGGCATGTCTTCAGCGCGCCGACCTCTCTGGCCATGGTCTTGGGGCCCTTCAGGTCATGGCAGGTCTAGATGGCCTCCAGGACCATGTTCCTCCTTTCTGACTACAGGGTCCACTCTTTTCCAGAACTGTCCCTTCAGTACGATATCTACCTGCCCAATCTCAGCCTGATATGAATGTTGTTCTGCAATAGGACGATTTCATCATAAAATCGTTCTGTAGGAAAACGATTTTCATCTGGCTCTATCGTGAAATTCGTCGGACGATTGTCGGACCGCAGCCATGAACCGCTCGAGAATCTCGGCGGGAGCGAATTCGATGATTGGCACGTTAGCGTTGCCAAGCTCGGTCTTTACCACGAGGACTCCCATGTTCATCTTTGCAAGCTGCTCCGCCAGCTCCACAAGGCTGCGTGCCTCCTCCACCAACGGCACGCCGGCCGCGCGTGCTATGCTAGCCAGGTCGCTCCGCGCGCATATCGGCGTGGGCTGAGCGCCGGTGGAGCCATAAACCCCATTGTCCAGGATCACCAGGAGGTAGTTGTCCGGCCCGTGGCAGGCGATGGTGGACAGCGACCCCAGGTTCATGAGGATGGAGCCGTCGCCGTCCAGGGCGATCACCTTCCGCTCCGGCCTCGCCAGCGCCAGCCCCAAGCCTATGGATGACGCCATCCCCATGGAGCCGAGCATGTAGAAGTTCTCCTCCCGATCGCACGCGGCGGCGAGCTCCCTGCTGGGATAGCCGATATTGGAGACGATGAGGGCGTCCCCGGCGCTCCTGGCGATGAGCTCGATCGCTTCCATCCGCTTCATGCCCGGCCCCAGTAGGACTGCTTTATCAGCACCGCCGCCGGCTTTCGCTCCCTCAGTGAACCGTCCCAGGCCCGTTCGATGACCGCCCCGGCGTCGTCACCGCGGTCCAGGACGTGCGCGGGGATGCCCATGGCCTCCAGCAGCGGTTCGGTCAGCTGCCCCATCGGCACCTGGCCCACTATCTGCTCCCCCTCCAGCCCGCGGTGGCTCATCACCATCAGCAGCGGGATGCCGTACAGCAGGTCCAGCGACGCCAGCGCGTTGATGGAGTTCCCCAGCCCGGAGTTCTGCATCAGCAGGACGGGGTGCATCCCTCCCAGGTACGCGCCGGCGCAGATGCCCACCCCCTCTTCCTCCCTGGTGACCGGGATATGCCTCATGCTCGGGTCATCGCGTATCATGAGCAGCAGCTCCCGGAGATTGACGCAGGGCACGCTGGTGACTAAATCCACCCCGCAGCTCTTCAGGGCCTCGAAGACCTCGGAAGAGGAGCTCACGCGCCCGCCCTCTTGGCCTTTCTGAGCTTGTGGTTGGCCTTGTTCACGATCAGCTCCGTCCCCTCGCCTTTGGGCACGTTCATGTCCGCTTCGAGCCGGTCCAGGGCCGAGCCCCTCTTGAGCCGCCCCTCGCCCCCTCCGGTGATGTTGAGCAGGACCCTCTCGTCCTTGCCTACGCTGCCATCCGCGACGGCCTTGACCAGCGCGGCCACCGCCACCGCCGCGGCGGGCATGATGTCGATCCCCTCCCTGTCTTCGAACATCCGGGACGCCTCCTCCCCCTCCCGGTTGGTGATCCCGGCCACCGAGCCGTGCGTGGCGGCGAGGGCGTCGGCGACGCCCCCGGGAACGTCGAAGGGGGCCCGGCGGTTGAACAGCACCGCGTCGTACATGCCGCTGGGGCACTTGGGGTCGGGGGCCCCGCCGTGCACGGCGCTGTAAATGGGCGCGCAGGGCAGGTTCTGGGCCAGGTGCAGCACCGGGAGGCGGGAGCCGAACCTCCCGTCCCCTATCAGTCGCATGGAGGCCTCCCAGGCGGCGATGCCCCCTGTTCCGCTGCCGACGGCCTGGAAATACCGGTCCGGCAGCGCCCCCATGGCCAGGACGGACTCCAGCATCACCGTGCCCATGCCGTCCCTCCGGGCGATGTTCCGCGCGCCGCCCTCGGGAACGAAGCCCCGCTTCGCCGCGATCCTCTCGCCCAGCTGGATGGCGTCGGTGTAGTCCCCCTCCACCGACACCACGAATATCGAGCTCGGATCGTCATCGCCGGGAGGCAGCCACAGCTTCGGCACCGCCGACGAGGGCACGACGAGCACCAGAGGGTACCCGGTCAGGCAGGACATGTGCGCGAAAGCGCGCCCGGTGTTGCCGGCCGAGGAGACCACCAGGACGTCCCTGCCTCCCCCCTCCATGAGCCGCCGCACCGTGGGCGGGGCCTCCAGGTCCTTGAAGCTGCAGGTTGGCAGGTCCGCGCCCCTCTCCGGCCAGTGACCGTTGAAGGCGATCCAGAGGTCCTTCAGGCCCAGCTCGCCGGCCAGCCCCTCGCTCTGGTACGCTATCGGCCCGCCGGTGAACCGCTCGATGGTCCCGTTGACCGGCAGCCAGTCCAGGAACTTCCAGATGCCCGGATGCGGCGCCGGGGTCAGGCGCTTCCGCTCGTAATCCGCCCTCAGGAGGCCCAGGTCCATGGCGCAGCCCAGGCGTTCCGGCCCCTGCTCCTTGGAGCACCCAGCGCAGCGCAGTACGAACTTGCCCATCGGCCACTCATACGGGGGCCGCCATATAATTATATTTTTCCGAAGGGGAAATATTGGCACTCCAATGCAAACCGCGGGCGGCCATGGCACAAAAGGGTACGTGCCCGCCGCTCTCGCTGTCAGGGCCCCGAGCCGCTCTCCCCAGGGTCTTGTCATCGGCCTCGGAACGGCCTTTGCGCCGTCCATCATCAATGATTGCGGTCCCGGCTCACTCCTTCTCGCCGAGCATGTTCTCCAGCATCTCCCGCAGGGCCTTGACCGGTATGTCCGGAACGGAGATGTAGGTGGTCCGCCCGCCCGAGGGGTCCCCGGAGACCTTCGTCTCCGCCAGGCCCTCGTTGGCGATGGACTGCAGGTACGCCCAGAACTGGGTATGCCCCCTCGCCCTCTCCCCGTACTCCTCGGCGGCGACCTGGTAGTTCTTCTCCACGTCCCTGGTGGTCACGTAGGCATGGTCCTTGAGGGAGCGGGCCACCGCCAGAAGCACGAACTTCTTCTGGATGTCCAGCTGCTCCACCTTGGACCAGGTGACCACCGAATAGGTGAGCGCCTTGGCCGCCCTGACGTTCTCGGGGGCGACCTGAGGCAGTCCCTCCTCCTCGGCCAGCATGCCCGCCTTCTCCAGGATCTCGATGGCGAAGCGGGCGTCCCCCCACTCCGCGGAGGCGTCGGCGATGAGGTCGACGGACTCCGGGGGAACGGTGTCGGGATAGAAGGCCAGCTCCACGCGGTCGGCCACGATGTCCCGCAGCTCCTCGCCGCCGTACCGGTCGAAGGTGATGACGTTGGCCCTCCGGAAGGTCGACAGCGAGGCGGGGTCCAGCATGTCCAGCAGGTACTTCTGCGAGATCAGGATGAGGGACATGGAGGACTTGGCCCCGATCTTCTCCTCGTCGAACCTGGACAGGTGGTAGATGATGTCCCCGGCGCCCTTGCGCAGAAGCACGTCGGCCTCGTCCAGCACCACCACCAGGTGCATTTTCCGCTTCTCCACGTGCTTGTGCAGCGTGCGCAGCATCTCCGCGGTGGAGAAGCCCCTGTCCGGGAACCTTTCGTCGAAGTGCGTCACCAGGCGCAGCAGGACGCTGGACTCGGTGCTCCTCTGGCGGCAGTTGACGACCACGAAGTCCATGGGCTTGCCCGTCTCGCTGCCCCTCTTGACCAGGTCCAGGCAGAAGCGCTTGCTGGTGGCGGTCTTCCCGGTCCCGACGTTCCCGATGAGCAGGGCGGTCTGGGAGACCCCCGACTCCAGCACCGGGCGGAAGATCATCCACAGGCGCTCCATCTGCTTCTCCCGATGGACCAGGCGCTCGGGCACGTAGTCGAAGGAGAGCTTGGCGGGGTCCTTGAGGACCTTCGCGGGCCGGTCGTAGCGTTGGCTGGTCACTTGCGCCTCGCACGTATGTATCCGGAGCAAGGGATAATACTTATCCCCCGGTCCTCGAAGATGTCCGCCAAAAGGTTCAGGCCCAGGGAGTCGGAGGCCATGTGGCTCGCCACGATCAGGTTCACCTTGTTCTTCCTCGCCTCCTCGATGTGGCTCTCGGGCGCGTGCATGCATACGATCGTCCCGACCCCGGCGCGGCCCAGCTGCTCGTAGATCTCCTTGGGCGCCGCCGTCCCGCCGGCGAACTTCACGGCCACCTTGCCGGCCCTCTTTTCCTTGTCGCCGACCAGCACCTCCGGGGGCGCCGCCTCTCGTATGGCCGCATCGTACTCCGGGAGATCGCCCAGCACGTCCAGCAGGTCCTTGATGCGCTCCGGGCCCTTCTCATCGAGCAGGTCCTGCATGAACCTCTGGCCCAGCAGGTCCGCGGGGGTGTGGATGCACATGAGCGGAAGGTCCAGGAGCCGGAAGGCGTCCACGGCCTGGGCGTGGTTCGCGGAGTGCAGCGCCTGCTTGACCTCGTTCATCCGGGGCCCCATGATCCACTCCGCCGCGGTGATCGGCACGCCCCACGACTCCATCATCTGCTCCTGTATGCTCATGACCTTGTACAGCGAGGCCTGCGCCCGGCCCCGGGGGTGATGGCCCAGCACCGCGTCGATGCGCTTTCCCTTATCCCTGAGGCGGTCCGCCAGCAGCGCCTCGCCCACGGTGATGTCGATGCCCCACATCATGCCCTGGACCTCGGCGTCCCGGTCCCCGCACAGCAGGCGGGAGTCGGCGTAGGGGTTCCACAGCGCGTCGGCGTCGGACCGGTCCTTCTCTTTCCCCTCCAGCTTTTGATACGCCTCCTCGGTCCGCTTGAGGAGCCGGTCCATCTCCTGGCCCCGCCGGGGGTCCGCCTTCTTTCCCTCCTCCACTGCCAGCTTATAGACGTCGAATAAGCGCATGCTATCCAGAACTAATCCCCCTCACCGCTTAAAAATATCTCCTTACGGAAAGGTACGTCTAGAACATCCTGCATTGTCATCCTCATGGCTGAGGGCAATGACTATCTTACCGCACTGATGAAGAACCCCATGGGCGCCATGCGCGTCGAGGACCTGGTCATGGAGGCGGCCAGGGACCTCATCAAGGACGAGATCAAGCGGCACATACGCCAGAAGCTGGACGACGACCCCGATCTCAAGGCCAACATCCGCTCCGCCATCGGCGAGCTCATGGAGGCCAAGGTCAGGGAGGGCTATGCCATGGTCAAGCTCGGCAAGTACGGGGTGGACCTCGGCATCTCCCTGGTGCCCCAGGACATGAAGAGCAAGATCGACCGGGACCTCGCCGACCTTCTGGAGAAAGAGGTCTCCGGCATGGTCAACAAGATGGACTGATCCAGAACGCATCAGGATAATGAAAAACGAGGAAAGGGGTTGAAAGAGGGGCCGGAGCCCCATTGGTCGAAGAAAGACCTATCCGGTCCTGTTCAGCCGAACAGAGCGGACAGACCGGCAGCAGCCTCTTCCTCGCTGACTTCCGGCTTCTTCTCTTCTTCCTTCTTCTCGACCTTGGCCTCGGGCGCGGCAGCAACGGGGGCTGCGGCGGCGACGGGGGCGACAGCGGCGGAGGCGATGGCCTCGTCGATGTTGACGCCCTCGAGGGAAGCGGTCAAGGCTTTGATCCTGGCGGCGTCGGGCTCGACACCCGCGCTCTTCAGGACGTTCGCGATCGATTCCTCGCTAACTGCCTTGCCAGCAGCGTGTAGGACCAAGGCGCTGTATATGTACTCCATTTTTATACCTCCTTTGATTGTTTCATCCGAATAAAGCACTAAGGCCTGCAGCGGCTTCTTCTTCGCTGACCTCGGGCTTCTTATCTTCGTCGTCTTTCTTCTTGTCTTCCTTCTTCTCCTGCGTAGGTGCGGGCGCGGCAGCTGCGGACAGCTGCTTCTTCAGCCGCTCGTCCTCCAGCCCGGGGACGCGAGACGCAACGGCGAGCATTTCCGCGTTCGCCTTTGCCAGGAGAGTCTTGATGTTATCCTTTGTGGGGATAGCCGCTTTGATGCTGAGAGCGTTAGCACCGCGGTACGCCTTGGCCAGCAGCGGATTGATGGTCTGCTTGGTCGGGTACACTATGCTGACGCCCAACGCGATGGCGTTGCGGGAAGCGGTGGCCAACATGCTGGGGTAGTAGTCCGCGGGCACGTCGAGCACGGCCTTGTTGTAGACCACGCCATCCTCGAAGGCGGCCCTGAGGTCCATCCCCACGATCATGGGGAAGATCTCCAGCTTGGGCAGGATCTTGCTGAGCTCCTCGGACACCTTGTGCCCCTTCTCTACAAGTACCTTTTCCTTGCGTATGACGATCTTTCCGCCTTCGATTGCGGCGGGGATGCCGGCCTTCTGCAGCTCGCCCACGATGGGGCCGGGCTTGAAGGGAGTGTCTCCCGCCTTGATCACGATGTCCTCGGGCGCTATGTCGCCAGGTTTGGCGGGCGCGGGGGACTTGGTATCCTCCATGTTCTGGAACAGCTTGAAGGGGTTCATCGGGGTGGCCACGATGGCGCACTGGCCGCTGATCTGCTCCTTCAGCTTCTCCAGTCCGGGCCTCTGCTTGGCCGCCTCGTCCAGAGCTATGAGCACCAGGTTGTTCCTGGTCATCATTATGGCGGCGTTCTTCCTCATCCCCTGCCTCATGTTCTGAAGCTGGGGGGACGGTATGCCGTGGACGTCGACAACGGCCACGACGGGGTTCTTGAGCATGAGGTCGGTGAGCTCCTTCACCTTCTCCTTTTTCCAGGATGCTACGTGTGCCATGTCAGAACCTCCTTACAGAAGCCTCTCGGCCGGGCCCATGGTCGTCTTGACGTAGGCCGAGTCGATGTTGTGCCTTCCTTTCTCAAGCTTGCCGGTGACCCTCTTGAGGATGGCATCAACGTTGTCCGCTATCTCCTCCGCGGGCATGTCCGCGGTGCCGACAGGGGCCTGGAAGGTACGGCGGTCCTTGCTGCGGACCGACACGCTCTTGCGCAGGTTATCGATCATGGGCTTGGGGTCGGCGCCTGGCGGTATGGGCTTGGGCATCTTGCCGCGAGGCGCGAGCACGATACCCAATCTCTTACCGATCTGGGGCATCAAGGGGGCTTCGGCGATGAAATAGTCGCACTGGGAAGCCATCTTCTTGGCCTGCTTCTTGTCATCAGCGATCTTCCCGAGCTCATCGGGAGTGATGATGAGGTCGGCGACGCCCTTGGCCTTGGCGGCCAGTTCGGCACCTCCGATAACGCAGACCTTCAGCGCCTTACCCCGTCCATGTGGTAGAACAACGTCTTCCTGTATCCTGTTCTTGGGAACAGACAGGTCCACATCCTTGAGGTTTATGGCCAGGTCAACGGTCTCTACGAACTTCCTCTGGGGGGAGCTCTCGAGACACTTCTTGACGGCCGCTAAGGTCGTTTTCTCTGCCAAATAACATTCCTCCTGTAGTGCAAGTGAGCGGTGAAGCTCTCCTACAGTGTGGAGTCCCTTAACAAAGCTGTCCTTTTAAACTTTGTGGCGGGGG